>PWGV01000042.1 GCA_003554585.1 Halobacteroidaceae bacterium
AAGAAAGAGCTATCAATATCAGAACAGTGGAAATTTTTTTGCCCATAACCCGTCCACCTCCCTCAAATATTGCCACTTTCTATATTTTCAGAATAACATAAAGATTTTAATAAAGCAAAAGGTTTTTCCCTTTTCTTTAAAGACCATACAGAACCTGGCAGGTTTTTTTCCTTTATTGTCGAAATTAAAAGCTTCAAAGGAGAAAACTGAAATTATTGAATAAGGAGGAACACCAGCGTGGTTAAACGGGGCCTCATTTTTATATTATCCCTGATAATAATACTCGCCCTGACTGGCTGCGGCCAGGAACAGGAAACCGACCCGGTCCAAATAGGTTTCGTCGGTTCATTAAGTGGTAGAGTTTCTGACCTCAGTGTTTCCGGCCGGGATGGTGTTATCCTGGCAGTTGAACAGTTTAATGCCGAAGGAGGTCTTGGGGGGAGGCCGGTTCAGCTTTTAACCCGGGATGATGGACATGATCGGGGTCAGGCCCGGGAGGTAGTTAAGGAACTAATTGAAGAAGAAGTTGTGGGGATAATCGGGCACATGACCAGTTCAATGACCCGGGCTACGGTTCATCTGATCAACCAGGAAAGGGTTTTAATGATAAGTCCAACAACAAGTACCAGCTTTTTAGAAGGCCTGCATGACTTTTTCTTGAGAGTTTTTCCCGGACACCGGGCTGAAACCAGGGCCCTTGCCGAGTACATATACAACGACAAAGGGATTGAAAGGGTAGGAGTCCTGTACGATTTATCCAACCATGAATATACTATTGACTGGTATTCTCACTTCCGGCGGGAATTTACAGCCCGGGGAGGAGAGATATCTTCCTCGGTTCCTTTTTCATCGGGAGCTGATTTCAGCTACAATGCTGTTGTTGAGAGGATTTTGTTTCATGAGCCGGAGGGCGTTGTCCTGATTACGGGAGGTGTTGACGCGGGGCGTTTTGTCCAGCAAATTCGGAACTCCAATTTTCGGAAGCCGTTATTCGGTGCCGCCTGGACCAAATCCAATGAACTGATTCACCACGGGGGCAGGGCGGTTGAAGGTTTTAACCTGGTTCAATTTTTTGATCCCGGGGCCCGGGACGAGGAATATCTTGCTTTTTCCGAGGAGTACCGCGAGAGGTTCGGCCGGGAACCTGAATTTGGAGCTTTTTTTGGTTATGAAGCGGCCCGGGTTTTACTCTGGGCCCTGGAAGATACATCGGACTGGAGCGCTGAAAGCCTGCGGGAGGTAATAATAAACAGGGGAACTTTCCCCGGGCTGCAGGGTGATTTTTTTATTGACCGTTTTGGTGACAGCATCATTGAAGAAAAAATATTCCAGGTTAAAGATGGGGCTTTTCAAAGGGTGGATAATCAATGAGAAAAAGAAATCGAAGTATAAAAACCATCTTAATAACAACCTGTGTTGTCGTGGCAGTTCTGCCCCTCCTTGCTGTTGCTTTTTCGGCGATGGGAATCCTAACCAGTTCCCTGGAGGAGGAAATTACGACCAAGAATATGCAGTTGGCCCGTTCCCTCGCGGGTGAAGTGGAAAAATTCTTGGAAGAACCGGAAAATATCCTGGGACAGGTATGTAGCCTATTTCAGGCAGATTCCCTGACCCCGGAGCAGTTTGACCAATACCTGGAAACAGTGACGGATAATTTCCTCTTTTTTGAGATGATTCAGGTTCTGGATCCTCAGGGGAAGGTAAAACACATTTCTCCCCCGGACCCCGAACTGGTTGGTTTTGATATGAGCCGCCAGCCTTTTTATGAGAAAAGCATGGGACAGGCAGGGGTTTTCTGGTCCGAAACCTTTATTTCTCCCCAGACGGGGGATCCAACTTTAACCGTTAGCCAGTCAGTTGGAGAAAATATGGTGGTTGGTTACCTCAATCTGGCCGAACTGAACCATATTATTGCCCGCCGGGTTGCAGTTCCGGACTTCTTTTTCGTTGGTATTACTGATAGGCAGGGAACTTTTATCGGCCATACCAATCCCTCCCTGCCCATGCAGAGAGTAAATGTCTCGGACCTGGAGGTTGTTCAGAAGGGCCTGGATGGAACAGAAGGAAATTACAGGGGTCCCTATCAAAGTCACGATGTCCTGGCCAGCGTGGCAATAACCTTTCAGACCGGGTGGCCCATTGTGGTTACTCGCTACACCGAAGAAGCTTTTGCTCCCGTAGACAGGATAACAACGGTTTTCTGGTTCTGGGGCTTCGCGGGCTTGGCCCTGGCCATTTTCCTGGCCATGTTAAATATCCGCCAGTTTGTGGTTGCCTTTAATACCCTGGCCGGGAAAGTAAAAAAGGTAGCGGGAGGAGATTACCAGTTCGAACTTGCCACAGGAAGCTACCGGGAGTTTAACGACCTGGCGGGGAATATTAAAGTTATGTCGGAATCTATAAGAGCCAGGGAAAGGGCCCTGCAGGAGAGCCAGGACTGGTTGAGTACAACCCTGAACAGCATCGGAGACGCGGTAATCGCCTGCGATGTTGGGGGCTATATCAAGCTGATGAACCCCGTAGCCGAAAAATTAACCGGGTGGGATAATCAGGAAGCTAAAAATCAGCCCATGGAAAAAGTTTTTAATATTATTAACGAAAAAACGGGGGAAAAGATAGAAAACCCCATAAAAAGAGTTCTTTCTACCCACGAAATAGTGGGGATTGATCGCCATAACATGTTGATTACCAAGGAGGGGCGAAGGATACCTATTGATGACAGCGCTGCCCCGATAAAGGACGAGGCGGGAAATATTGAAGGTGCTGTCCTTGTATTCCGGGACGTAACCGAGCAGAAGGAAATGGAAGAAGCCTTGATGGAGAGCAAGAACAAGATTGAGAAACTGCATGATGTGGCCATAAAAATGGAGCGAAGCCAGGAAGAAGAAGAGGTTTACCACCTGACAGTAGAGGCCGCAGAGGAGATTCTGAACTTCAATATTTGCACCCTGGATATTGTTGAAGATGGCTTTTTTGTCCCCAAGGCAACCTCTTCGGGAGTTCCCGTTGATGGGTCGGCAACCATGCCCTGTGACAGGGGCTTGGGAGGGCAGACCTACATGGAAGGAAAAACTATAATGGTTGACGATATTCAGACAGCTCCCGGGGCGACTCCGGTAAAAACAAAATACCGCTCGGCTATCAGTCTGCCCATTGGGGACCTGGGAATATTCCAGGTCATATCCGAAGAAGTGGGTGCTTTTGGCCAGGCGGATAAGGACCTGGCTGAACTTTTAATTTCCCATACCACAGAAGCCGTGAAGAGGATCAAATCCGAAAAAAAGATCCGCTATATCAGTTTCCACGATAACCTGACCAATCTCTATAACCGGGCTTACTTTGAAGAAGAGTTAAAGCGGCTTGATACCAAAAGACAGATGCCCTTGAGCATTGTAATCGGTGATGCCAACGGGTTGAAGCTTACCAACGATGTCTTTGGCCATCAGGAGGGGGATCGATTGCTGCAGGCCATTGCAAGGATCCTTAAAGAAACCTGCCGCAACGAGGATATAATTGCCCGCTGGGGGGGAGATGAATTTGCGATACTCCTTCCCGGAACCGATAACCCGGAGGCCCAGAATATCTGTAGTAGGATCAAGGAGGCCTGCCGGGAAAGCGACCAAACTCCTCCGATTCAGCCGAGTATTTCCCTGGGAGTTGCCAGCAAGGAAGATATGGGGGAAGAAATGAGCGAGGTTCTGAAAAGGGCCGAGAACGAGATGTATGCCAACAAATTGACGGAAAGCCGGGATATCCGCAATTCCATTATTGCTTCACTGCAGAGGCTTCTGGCCCACCATACCTACGAGAACGAGGAGCACGTTTCCCGGATAAGGGAACTGGCATTTGCAATGGGGCAGGAGTTAGGCCTGGAAAAAGGAAAACTGGAAAAGCTTGAACTCCTCGCCGACATCCACGATATTGGGAAAATTGCCATCCCGGAGGAAATACTGAAGAAAAACACGGAATTAACCCGACAAGAGTGGGAGACAGTAAAAAGGCACCCCGAAATCGGCTTTAGGATCGCGGAATCTTCACAGGAGTTTTCCCAGATTGCGGACTTTATCCTTACCCACCACGAAAGATGGGATGGTTTGGGTTATCCCCAGGGGCTAAAGGGTGAAGAAATACCTCTCCTGGCAAGGATAATTGCTGTGGTTGAAACTTATGAGGTAATGACGAGGGGAAGGCCTTATAGGGATAAAATGAGCCAGGAAGAGGCCATAGCAGAACTTGAGGCTAATGCAGGAAGCCAGTTCGACCCGGACATTGTCGGGCGATTCGTCCTGTTGATTTCAGAGGGAAAGGAAGCCGGGGAGGTTTAGTGCTGGAAGCTTTGAGCAAAGAACTGGATTTGAATTCTGACTGGGCCGTGGTATCGGATTTTGACGGAACAATTACCCTTTTGGATACGAACGCCCTGCTTTTTTCCCGTCTGGGGAAACGGGCGAATCAAGAAATCGAGGAAAAATTTAAAAGGGGCGAACTGGGTACGAGGGAAGCCATGCAGCTTCATTTTGAACAACTCCGGATAACTCAGGCGGAATTCCTTGCTTTCCTGGAAAGAAATATTTCTCTGGACCCCTTTTTTGGGGATTTTGTCCGGGTTCTCCAGGAAAAAAATATTCCGCTGGTAATAGTCAGTGCTGGTTTTTCCAACACCATCCACTATCTTTTTAACCGGGAGGGAATTCCGGATTATGCCTGCATTCGGGCCAATAAGCTTCATTTTGCCGGGGAGCGGGTGGAAGTGGAATTTTTTCGACCTCCTTTTCTCTGTTCCCGGGGTGGAAAAGGGTGTGGGCACTGCAAGGTTGAATCGGTTGCAGAGCTGAGATCCCGGGGCAGGAAGGTCCTTTTTATCGGGGATGGTCTGACCGACTGTTGTGCCGCGGAAAAAGCAGACCTGGTCCTGGCCAAGGATGAACTGGAAAGGCACTGCGAGGAATGGGGATTACCTTACTACAGGTTTACAGATTTTTCCCAGGTTAAAAGAATTTTTTCCAGCATATCCAATTAGACCGCCGCAGAAGACCCTTTTTTGTTTGCCAAAATAATGGTTAGGAGAGGTTAAACTTGAATAAAAGGGCGAGCTAGGTTAAAATAATAACAGAGAAAGTTTGGAATATTGAATTTACTGGTTTTGGCGGGGCTTGATTTTTCCGGATAAATGACGGGCATTGTATAAAGCCATTTTTTTCGTTAGAGGACAGATTTCCAGGTGTTTTCTAGTGATGATCGCCGGGATTTTACAGGGCAGGTTGAAACAGTCCGATGAACTCCTTTTTGAGGGAGGTGAACATTTTGCAGGACAGGTATTTGCGGGAAGAAAATATCCGCCTTAACATGCAGGCCAGGGACTGGGAAGATGCCGTAAGGCAATCAGGAAAACTCCTTGTTGAAGCTGGCTACGCGGGGGAAGAGTATGTCGAGGCAATAATTGAGATGGTGAAAAAGGACGGCCCATATATTGTTATTTCACAGGGTTTAGCCCTGCCCCACGCCCGGCCGGAGGAGGGTGCCCGCAAGGAGGGGATCAGTATTATTACGCTCAAGGAACCTGTTTATTTCGGACATCCAGATAATGATCCGGTGGATGTGCTGGTTGCTTTTACCGGTAGTGACGGGGATTCCCACCTGGAAATGCTGCAGGATCTCGCAGGTTTCCTCAACCGCAAGGAAAACTTGGAGTTTTTGCGGCGAGCTGAGTCTTCCCTGGAAGTAATCGATTATATAAAAAATAATCGAGAGAAAGGAGTTGAGGCTAATTGAAAATTCTTGCCGTTTGCGGGGTGGGTCAGGGTAGTAGCCTGATTTTGAAAATGAATGTGCAGCAGGCAGTGGATGAAATGGGTTTGGACGCGGAAGTGGAAAATACCGATGTTAGCTCTGCCAAGATGGAAGAGGTGGATCTGATCGTGGCCAGTGGTTTTCACGAAGGAACCTTGAAGGAAGCAATGTCACCGGTTGTAATTGTAAAGGATTTCATGGATATTGAGGAAATTAAAAAGGAAGTTCAGGAATTCTTAGACAAAAAAGGAGGGTAAAAAATGGATTTTCTCGTCGATCTAAGCATGTGGTTGGCGGATAATATCTTTGATGAACCCGCTTTTTTAGTAGGTCTTATTGCCCTGATTGGGCTTCTTGTTCAGAAAAAGAAAGCTCCACAGGTGGTTTCTGGTACCCTTAAAACCATCGTCGGCTTTTTGATCATTCAGGTTGGGGCAGACGTAATTGCTGGAGCTCTCGAAGCTTTTGGTCCGATGTGGCAGGAGGTTTTTGGCATGCCTGAAGCGGCCCCCCCGGTAGTAATTGGGACCGACCAGTTTATTAATACTTATGGGGGAACCATTGCCCTGATGATGACCTTCGGTTTTCTGATCAATGTTCTTCTGGCCCGGATTACTCCTTTCAAGTACATTTACCTGACGGGGCACATGATGTTCTGGGTTTGCTTTGTTTACATGGGGATGTTGGTTGAAGTTTTTGGCGAGGATGTTTCGCGCACTGCAGCACTGATTTCCGGGATGATTTTGATGGGTATATATTGGACCCTGCAGCCCGCATACCTCCAGAAATATGTGCGCAAGATAACCGGCAGGGATGATATAGCCATGGGCCATACCTTTTCCTTTGGGGCCTGGGCTGGAGCAAAGCTTGGGGCCCGCTACGGTAACCCCGAGCACAGCACGGAAGATATTAAGGTTCCGCCCAGTCTTGAATTCCTCAAGGACAGCAACGTGATAATTGTTGCTGTAATGGCGGCGCTTTATTTACTTGGAGCAATTTTCGCGGGAGCCGACTTCATGGGCCAGTTTGCCGGCGAAAAGAACTATATAGTTTTTGGACTCCTGCAAGGAATTATGCTGGGAACCGGTATCGTTGTTGTCCTGCAGGGTGTGCGGCTCTTCATTGGGGAAATTGTTCCGGCCTTCCGGGGAATTTCAACCAAGATCGTGCCCAAGGCCAAACCTGCACTTGACGTCCCGGTAATTTTCCCCTATGCCCAGTCTGCAACCATAATTGGTTTTGCGGCGGCCTTTGTTGTTTCCATAGTCCTTATGATCATTCTGGGAGTTACCGGAATTTACGTTTTTGTCCCGCCGATGATCGCCCTATTCTTCCATGCAGCCGGTGCAGGAGTATTCGGTAATGCCACTGGAGGTATCAAGGGGGCCATTATTGCAGGTGCAGTTGTGGGGGTTGTAATAACCCTTGGTCAGGCATTGTTTGTCCTCTGGGCAACTCCCACCACCGTTTCCGACTTCATCCTCTGGGGTGGAGATACGGATATGTTCATCTTTGGCGGCATATTGCGGCTGATAATGGGAATATTCGGAGGATAACTCCAAATGGGGAGGGAGTGCCCTCTCCATTTATTTTGAGGTGAACTAGATGGAAATGGACCAGATGACCTGGATGGAAATCAGGGAAGCCCTCCCCCGGAAACCGGTAATCTTACCCATTGGTGCTGTTGAAGCCCACGGTCCACATCTTCCGGTGGGTACCGATAACTTTATCGCCCGGGAACTAGCTAGGCGCCTGGCCCGGGAAATCAACGGTATGACTCTTCCCCTCCAGCCCTGGGGCCAGGTCTGGTCCCTGGCGAATTTTCCGGGAACCATTGCCCTGGAAGAAGAAACGGTTAAAGAAACCCTTCAGGATATTGCCCGCAGCCTGGACAGGCACGGGACCCGGCTTTTAATTGTAATCAACGGACACCTCGGCAACCGGGACCAGTTAAAAAGTGCTGTCCGGGAACTGCTGGAAGAAGACCTGGAAATCAAGGTTCTGACCATGAACCATCCGGGATTGGAGGAGCTGGAGGGAAAATATATAGAGTCTTCGAGGGCCCTCGCGGGTTATTTCCACGCCGAAGAAATGGAAACATCCATGATGCTGGCCATCAAGCCTGAGCTGGTCAAAATGGAACTGGCCAGGGAAATTTACCCCGAATTTCCTTCCTATCATGATGCCTATCCCCTCCGCTGGGAGTTTTTTACTCCCCTGGGGATCCTGGGGAATCCCCGGCCGGCCACCCCAGAAAAAGGAGAAAAACTCCTGGAGGGAATGGTAGAGAAAATGGTTGAAATTTACCGGGATTTCTGGGAACAATAGGGGGAGTTGGGTAGTAGTTTTTGGCGGAAGTAGAATTGAAAATACAAGCAAGCGAGAGAAGTGGTTTTCTTGGCAAGAATCAGGTTTGTAGAACCAGCAGAAGCTGAGGGGAAACTGGCGGAAATATATAAAAAATTCGGGGGTTCTCTCCCCAATATCCTGAAGGTGCACTCTCTCCATCCCCGTTCCCTGCAGGCGCACTTTGATTATTACCGGGCGATCATGTTTGGTCGTTCTCCCCTTTCCCGGGAACTGCGGGAAATGATTGCCACGGTAGTTTCTGCAGAAAATTTCTGTCATTATTGAATTAAACATCACGGAGCGGCGCTCCAGAAACTTACCAAAGACGAAGAATTTGTGCAGAAGATAATTGAAGATTACCGGTCTGCGGGACTATCAGAGAGGACAAAAGCGGCCCTTGATTTTTCCTGCAAGTTGACTCACAGCCCGGGAAAGGTTTCTAAAGATGACACTGACAATCTAAAAAATCTCGGCTTTTCCGATAGGGAAATACTCGATATCTGCCAGGTAACCGCCTATTTTAATTTTGTGAACCGGATGGCCGATGGGCTGGGTATTGAACTGGAAGAATAAAACCCTTGTTTTCTACAGAATTAATGGTATAATGGAGAAAAGAAAACTAAATATGGTTGTCTTCGGGGCAGGGTGAGAGGTTTATCCTCAATTCCTGACCGGCGGTATTTTTACAAAAGCCCGCGAGCTCCTAAATGGAGTTGATCTGGTGCAAATCCAGAGCCGACAGTATAGTCTGGAAGGGAGAAGACATCTGGTTATTCAGTTCTGCTGGATGGCCTGTAATTGTTAACCTTTAAGCCCCGAATTTATTCGGGGCTTTCATTTTTGAGCAAAACCAATGGAGGTGGTTAAAATCGAGAAATTTATGCAGAAAGCGCTTGACCTGGCCCGGAGGGGGAAAGGAGCTGTTGCTCCAAACCCCCTGGTAGGAGCAGTAGTTGTTAAAAATGGGGAAATTATAGCCGAAGGGTGGCACGGGAAATATGGAGGACCTCATGCTGAAGTTGAGGCCATAGATAAGGCAGGAGATTGCGAGAGAGCCACTTTATATGTCAATCTGGAGCCCTGTTCGCATTACGGAAAAACACCTCCCTGTACCGAAAAAATTATAAAAGCGGGCATCAAAAAGGTTGTCTGTGCCATGGTTGATCCCAATCCCAAGGTGGCCGGCAGGGGTATTTCCCGCCTGCGGGATGAAGGGATCGAGGTTGAAGTGGGTCTAATGGAAAAAGAGGCCCACCTTTTGAATGAAGCTTTCTGCAAGTATATTGAAGAGGGCAAACCGTTTGTTGCTCTGAAGCTCGCTTTAAGCCTGGATGGTAAAGTAGCCGCTGCGGACGGTTCCGCCAGCTGGATAACCGGGGAAAAAGCAAGAGAAAAAGTGCATCAACTCCGGGAGAACTATCAGGCGATTATGGTTGGGAGCGGAACAGTTCTGGCTGACGACCCCCGCTTAAACTGCAGGCTGGATAACTGCACCTACCAGCCAATAAAAATTATTCTCGACAGAAGAGGGCGGGTGAACGGGGCAAGAAAAGTCTGGGAACAGGGGGAAACCTGGCTTCTTTCGCGGGGAGAGGGTTTTCTTCCAGAATCTCCCCACCGCAGGATTGAAGTTGATGAAAATGAAGGTCCCGAAGAAATTCTAAATCGCCTTGGAGAACTAAGCATAAGCAGCATACTCCTGGAGGGAGGGGCTCAGCTGGCCGAGGATTTTATCTCCCGGGGTCTCGTGGACAAGTTCTTTTTGTTTGTTGCCCCGAAGCTCCTTGGAGGCAAGGGCAAGGGTTTTACCGACAGCCTAAACCTGGATACTATCAGCGATGCCCTGGTTTTAAAACGTTCAGAAGTCCAGTTTTTTGGTGAAGATTTACTGGGGGTTTACTACCCCGAGGAGGGTTAAAATGTTTACCGGAATAATTGAGGAAACGGGAATATTGCGAGATATCAAGAAGAAAGAGGATTACCTCCGCCTGAAAATTGAGGCGGAGAAGGTAATCGAGGAAACAAAAATTGGCGACAGCATTGCTCTTAATGGGGTGTGTTTAACAGTTACCGACCTGGAAGAAAATTCATTTTTTGCTGACGTAATGCCCGCGACCTTTAACCGAACCAATCTTTCCCGGCTAGACAGGGGAGAAAGGATAAACCTGGAGAGGGCATTGAGTTTAAAATCCCGCCTGGGCGGGCATATTGTCCAGGGGCATGTTGATGAAGTAGGAATAGTTAAAAAAGTGGAGAGAAAAGGAAACGCCTGGGAAATTTATATCGGCTGCTCCCAGGAATTCTTAACCAATACTGTCGAGCGGGGCTCGGTTGCTGTTGACGGGATCAGCCTGACCATCGCGGGTCTCGGGGATAATTATTTTAAGGTGGGTATCATTCCGCATACCCAAGCCAGTACAAATCTCAACTGGATCCGGCCGGGCCAACCGGTTAACCTGGAGGGTGATATCCTGGCCCGCTACGTGCAGCGGTTTTTAAAAAGAACAGAAAATAAAGATCTGAAGCTGGAAGAACTTTTAGAACAGGATTTTTAAGGGAGGGAAATGGATAGATGCTGGTAAGTATAGAAGAAGGTATCGAGGAAATCAAAAAAGGCAGAATGCTGGTTGTTATCGATGACGAGGATCGGGAGAATGAAGGGGACCTGGTAATGGCCGGTGACCTGGTAACACCTGAAGCCATCAATTTTATGGCAACCTACGGCAGGGGTATGGTCTGCGCCCCACTGACTGCGGACCGGGCCCGGGAACTAAACCTGGAACTGATGACGGCCCAGAACACGGAAAATATGAATACGGCTTTTACCGTAACAGTTGATGCCCGGGATGGGACGACAACGGGAATTTCCGCCTATGACAGGGCTGAGACAATAAAGACCCTGGTTAACCAGGACACCGTTCCAGAGGACCTGGCCCGCCCCGGCCATATTTTCCCCCTGATTGCCAGAGAAGGAGGGGTTCTGAAAAGGGCGGGGCATACAGAAGCTGCTGTGGACCTGGCCAGGCTTGCAGGGAGAGCTCCTGTAGGTGTTATCTGCGAGATAATGAATCCGGATGGAACCATGGCCAGATTACCCCAGCTGGAAGAATTCTGTGCAGAGCACGGCTTGAAAATGATAACAATAGCCGGCCTGATTGAATACCTGCGGCGACGGAAAAAGCTGGTGGAAAAAGAAGCCGAAGCCAGGCTGCCCACAGCTTTTGGAGAATTCAGGGCCATAGCTTACCGCGAGATTTATAGCGATCAAACCCACCTGGCCCTGGTCTATGGCGATATCGAGGAGGAGATGCTGGTCCGGGTTCATTCGGAGTGTTTGACCGGCGATGTGTTTACCTCCCAGCGCTGTGACTGTCAGAACCAGCTGCATAAAGCCCTGGAAATGATAGCCGATGCCGGGGCAGGAATCTTACTTTATATGCGGCAGGAAGGGCGCGGGATCGGCCTGGCCAATAAAATAAAGGCCTATAATCTCCAGGACCAGGGGCTGGATACAGTTGAGGCCAATATAAAGCTGGGATTTAAACCAGACCTCCGGGATTATGGTGCTGGAGCCCAGATCCTTAAGGACCTGGGCGTGGAAAAACTAAAGTTGATAACCAATAATCCCAAGAAAATTGTGGGATTGAAAGGTTATGGCCTCTCAATCCTAGAAAGGGTTCCAATTGCAATTGAACCGTGTAAGAACAACCTTTGTTACCTGGAAACCAAGGCTCAAAAAATGGGCCACCTATTACAGGGATTAACAGGAGGGAAAAATAGTGAAAATTTATGAAGGACATCTCAAGGGCGAAGGCATAAAGGTGGGGATAGTGGTCAGCAGGTTTAACGATTTTTTTTCCAGCAAGCTTTTAAGTGGTGCCCTTGATTCTCTGAAAAGGCACGGAGTCGAAGAAGAAAATATCCAGGTTTGCTGGGTTCCCGGGGGGTTTGAAATTCCCCTGGCGGCTCAAACCATGGTGGCTAAAGAAGAAATCCAGGGGGTTATCTGCCTGGGGGCGATTATCAGGGGAAATACCCCTCACTTTGAATATGTAAGCAACGAGGTGGCCAAGGGAGTTGCCCGGGTTGGCCTCGATTCCGGGAAACCCGTTATCTTCGGTGTTATTACAACGGATTCAATTGAGCAGGCAGTCGAAAGATCCGGCAGTAAAGCTGGAAATAAAGGCTGGGAAGCTGCAGTTACTGCCCTGGAAATGATTAATTTGAAAAAGGAATTTTAATAAATAACCCTCCGCATTAAGCGGGGGGTTATTATTATCCCAACGAGAAAATATTTTCACCGGAAAACTAGAATTTGGAAGGATTTTTTACTCAATTGGTTAAGTTTTTAATAATAAACTGGAGGTGATTATGTGGCCCTGGAAAATTTGGCATACGCTCAGTTAAGGATTGGCAGTCTCTACGACTCCCTAAAACCTGCAGAAAAAAAGGTAGCCGATTTTATCTTGAAAAATGCTTTCCAGGTTATTCGTTTATCTATAACCCGGGTCGCGGAAGAAGCCGGAGTAAGTGAAGCCACTGTAGTTAAATTCTGTCAGCGGCTGGGCTATTCGGGATACCAGGAATTTAAGATAACCCTGGCTCAAAATCGAAATGAAGCCGAGGTTGAAGAAATTTACGATGAAATAGGGCAGGAAGATGATCCCCGGACGATTATCAATAAAATTTTTCAGCTTTACGAGGGTTCGCTTGCTGATACCAAAAGGCTTTTTGCAGGGGCCAACCTGGAAAAATGCGTCGAACTTATCAAAAAAGCTCGTCGGATTAATTTTTTCGGGTTTGGAGCTTCGGGAATTGTGGCCCTCGATGCCGAGCAGAAATTTAATAGGATAAATTACTTTTCCCGGGCTCTCGTGGAAAGCCATTCCCAGCAGACTGCAGCAGCCCTTCTGGGTTCGGAGGACCTTGTGGTTGCTATATCTCATTCGGGGCGAACCAGGGATTTAATTAAGTCCCTGGAAATTGTTCGGGAAAATGGGACTCCCATAATCGCCATTACCTCTAATTTGAAAACTCCAATCGCGGAAATAGCAGATGAAGTTATTCTTTTTGCCTCGCGGGAAACCCCTTTCCGGGGCAGTGCAATGACCTCCAGGATGGCTCAGCTCGCTGCCGTTGATATTCTGTTTTTGGCTGTTGCAACTTCCGAATTCGATAAAACAACATCCTCCCTGCATAAAACCAGGGTGGTTATGAGCAGGACCAAGACTTAAAGGAGGTAGAACATGGGCAAAGAGAACAGGGGAATTCTTACAACTGAAAACCGAAACCCCCACAGCATGAATTTGGACCAGATGGAAACCAGGGAAATTGTGGACCTGATAAACACCGAAGATTCCGGGGTTCCTTCCGCTGTTGCCCGGGAAGGTGAAAAAATTGCCCGGGCAGTAGACCTGATATATGAAAGGATGCTCAAAGGAGGACGCCTTTTTTATGTTGGAGCGGGAACCAGCGGAAGGCTGGGGGTTCTGGATGCAGTTGAATGCGGTCCGACTTTCAGCATTAAAGAGGGACGCCTGGTGGCAATTATTGCCGGGGGCCGGGAAGCCATGTTTGTTTCCCAGGAGAACGTGGAGGATAACCGGGAACTGGGAAAAAGCGAACTGGAAAAACATGCTTTAAAAAAAGAAGATACTGTACTGGGAATCGCTGCTTCGGGGAGAACTCCTTTTGTCCTGGGAGCCCTGGAATATGCCCGGGGAAAAGGAGCCCTGACAATTGGAGTGGCCTGCAATAAAGGAGTGCCCATCGAAGAAGAAGTTGAACTGGCGATTACTCCCCTGGTTGGGCCCGAAGTTTTGACCGGTTCCACCCGGATGAAGGCTGGAACAGCCCAGAAGCTTGTTTTGAACGCCATTTCAACTACCCTGATGGTCCGGCTGGGCAAGGCATACTCCAACCTGATGGTGGATTTAAAGCCCAGCAACGAAAAACTCCGGGAAAGAGTTTTCCGGATTTTTATAGAAATAACCGGGGCCGAGGAACAAAAAGCAAGGGAAACCCTGGAAAAAGCAGATTATCAACTGAAGGAAGCCATAGTTATGCTGGAAAAAGGTGTGGATTCTACCGAGGCAAAAAGGCTTCTGGCCGAGAAAAAAGGAATTTTGCGGGAAGTAATAGGATAGGGGAGGTAAAAGTGAAGGAAATGTTTAAGCCAGGGTTGGAGGTATTCCTGGGAAAATATTTACACCTGGTCCAGGGTAAGAAAGTGGGCTTGATTACAAACCAGGCCGGACTTAATAGGGACCTGGTTTCCAATATAGATCTTTTTTGGGAGCATCCAGAGATAAATCTGGTGGCCCTATTTGCCCCCGAACACGGGGTACGGGGGAATATTGTTGCGGGAGAGAAGGTTTCCGCTGAGATTGATCCCCGGACCAGAATCCGGGTAAATTCCCTTTACGGGGAATGTAAAGAACCCTCTGGAGAGGTCCTGGAGGGAATTGATGTTCTTGTTTTTGACCTGCAGGATGTTGGAGTTCGCTTTTATACATACCTGAGCACCCTGCTTTATTGTTTAAAAGCCTGTGGGGAACAGGGCCTAACCTTTATTGTCCTGGACAGGCCGAATCCCCTGGGCAGAAAAGAAGAAGGCAATATCCTCCGGCAAGAATTTAAATCCTTTGTTGGTCCGGCGCCCATTCTATTACGGCACGGGCTGACCCTGGGAGAATTAGCAGGGTTGCTCAATTCTTCCCTGAAGGAGCCTGCCCGCTTGGAAGTGATTCCCTGCCAGGGCTGGCAGGGAGACCTGTTTCGCGGGGATAAGGGAAGGTGGATTCCTCCTTCCCCGGGACTTCCCCACTTTGGCAGCGTCCTGGCCTACCCCGGGACCTGTCTTTTTGAAGGAACCAACCTTAGCGAGGGCCGGGGAACCGCCAATCCCTTCGAATTTGTCGGTGCCCCCTGGATTGACCCTTTCCGGTGGAGGGAAAAACTTCTGGACCAGAATCTGCCCGGAGTTGACTTCCGCCCCACCTTTTTTTATCCCAGGTATTCCAAGCACCAACAAAAGGAATGCGGGGGACTCCAGGTTTATATAACCGATCCGGAAAGAGTGGATACAGTTCTGGTGGGACTGGTTATGCTTTACACCTGCAGAAAAATTTACCCGGAGGCAACCCATTTCATTTCAATGGGGGCAAACTATTACCTGGATTTGCTCCTGGGGAGTGACCAGCCCCGCCTGTTGCTGGAAAAAGGGGTTCATCCTGAAGAAATTACCAGGGAGTGGACGGAGGAAAGAGCCTATTTTGCCAACATAAAAAGAGAATTTTTGCTTTATGAAAACCCGGAGGAGGCCATTTAATGCAGACCAAACAGGTCCTGGCGGGAATGAGTTTAGAAGAAAAAGTCGGGCAGCTTTTCCAGGTAGGTTTTGCTGGAAAGGAACCCACCCCGGAGATTGAAAGGATGATTCTGGAATATAAAATTGGGGGAATTATTCTTTTCAGCCGCAATATAACGGGACCGGAACAAATTGCTGCCCTGACCAGAAACTTACAAAAAATAACTAAACGCCCCCTTTTGGTTTCAACGGACCAGGAAGGAGGTCCCGCAAACCGCATCCAGGGGCTAACCCATTTTCCCTCCAATATGGTCCTGGGGGCTGGAGACGATGCAAACCTGGCCAGGCTTCAGGGGCAGGCAATGGGGCGGGAACTCAGGGCCTGTGGCATAAATATGAACCTGGCCCCGGTCCTGGACGTGAATAATAACCCCGCCAATCCGGTAATTGGAGTTCGCTCCTATGGAGAAGATCCCGAGGTAGTCGCCAGACTTGGCTGTGCTTTTATTTCCGGCCTGCAGGAAGAAGGGGTAGCCTCCTGCGGCAAGCATTTTCCGGGACACGGCGATACGGAGATTGATTCCCACCTGGCCCTCCCGGTTATTGAACATGGGAGGGAAAGGCTGGAAAAGGTAGAATTTTTTCCCTTCCGCAGGGCTATTGCAGAAGACCTGGAAAGTATCATGACTGCCCACGTCTTTTTTCCGGCGATTGCAGAAAAGGAAGACCTTCCTGCCACCCTGTCCCGAAATGTTTTGACCGGACTTCTCCGGGAAGAAATGGGTTTTACCGGTTTAATTGTTACTGATTGCATGGAAATGAAAGCCATATCCGACAATTTTGGAACAACCCCGGGAGCAATTCAGGCCATCGCAGCAGGGGCTGACATGGTGTTGATATCTCACGATCACAATTTACAGGTTGAGGCTATAAGGGGTGTCCTGGAGGCTATTAGAGAAGGCATTATCAGCGAGGAAAGAATTAATTCTGCCGTGGGTAGGGTTCTGTCCCTGAAGGGAAAAATCACCCCCGGAAATTGTATTAAAAAACAGAATCCCCAGGAGGGGGCGGGAGTCGCCCGGGAAATTGCAGCAAAGGGAATTACGCTGTTGGAAGATCCTACAGGTCTTATTCCCTTTCCAGGCAATAAACTCACCGTTTTGGAATACCTACCCACCCCAAAGAAATCGGGAGGTTTTGAGAAAACACCGGGCAAAAAACTGGTGGATATCCTGAGAGAACTTGGTTTATCGGTTTCGTTCCATTCTCTTGCTGAAGAAGCAGAAATCAGCTCGTTTCCAGCAACTGAGCAAATCCTTTTCTGCAGTTACAGCGCCTGGAAGGATCCAGCTCAAGGGAAGTTAATCCGAAAGATTGGCAAAATAAGCTCGAATATGGTGGTGGCGGGACTTTCAAGTCCCTATGATGTCCGGATAATTCCTCCTGGAACGAGTTTTATCACCTCCTTTGATACCTCACCCTACAGTTTGCAGGCTCTGGCAGAAGTATTAACCGGGAACTTAAAAGCCCGGGGCGGGCTTCCCGTTTTCTACAGAAAGGATGGGCAAAATTCATGAATACAAAAACCAAAAAAGGAAAAAAATCGGAGAATAGGTTTAGAATTGTCGGGATTATGTCCGGAACATCCCTAGACGCGGTTGACCTTGCCCTGATAGAAATTGAAGAGGGTAAAATCAAGGAATATGAACTAAGGACTTTTCGATCCTTTCCCCTTAACCCTGATCTCCGCGAAAAAGTTCTCCAGGCCAGCAGTCCGGAAACCGGAGATGTCTCCCTGATCTGCGAACTCAATTTCGCCCTGGGGCATCTTTACGCTGAAGGCGTTCTTAAACTCCTCCAGGAGGAGGGTTTAAAAGGAGAAGATATTGATTTAATTGGCTGCCATGGCCAGACCATTTACCACAAGCCCCGGGCAAAGGTGCCTTCCACCCTGCAGATCGGGGAAGCAGGTGTTATAGCAGAGCGGACAGGTATAACCACCATCAGCAACTTTCGCAGCCGTGATATCGCAACGGGTGGAGAGGGCGCACCCATCGTTCCCTATGTCGATTATCTCCTTTTTGGCAGGAGCGGCTTGAACATTGTATTGCAGAATATAGGGGGGATTGGAAACTTTACTTACCTGCCTGCAAGTGGAGATCTCAATGAGGTTATTGCTTCGGATTCGGGTCCGGGAAATATGTTGATTGACACTGCGGTATCGATATTAACCGGTGGAAAATCCACCTATGATTTCGATGGGAAGCTTGCCGCAAGAGGGAGAATAAACCGGAAGCTCTTAAGCGAAATGATGGAGCACCCGTTTTTACAAAGAAGTGTACCCAAATCTACGGGCAGGGAAGAATTTGGCCGTCCCCTTGTGGAAAGACACCTTGCCCGCAGCAGGGAGCTGGGGCTCTCTGAAGAGGATTTTCTGGCAACCCTCACCGCATTTACCGCCCATTCCATTGGTCAAACCTGCCGGGAATTTCTGATTGGAAAAGGTCTCGGAATTGATGAATTTATTGTCAGCGGTGGAGGGAGCTTTAATCCAACTCTGATGGCGATGCTGCAGGAAGAACTTGGTGAAATCCCCTGCAGGGGGTATCAGGACCTGGGACATAACAGCGAGGCCAAGGAGGCAGTGGCCATGGCCATTCTCGCCTTCAGTTCCTTTAATAAGCAGGAAAATAATCTGCCCGGTGCAACGGGGGCAGGGCGGAGGGTAATAATGGGAGATATAACTCCCAGCAGGCTCTGGCCCTGAGAATAAAGGGTTAATCGTAATGAATAGCAAAAAGAGGATTAGGGGCTGTTCTGGAGAATTTTCAGATAAAGGTTTTTTTGGTGCAGGGTGAAAAATCATGCAAAAAAGGGGATGGAAAGGATGCGGGAAATGTTAAGGAAGGCTTTAGTTTGGGCTTCAATTATTATTTTTTTATTCCCCGCTGCTGCCGGGGCCTGGGATGGATTTTTTACCGATGTAGAAGAAATTGAGGTCCGGGAAGAGGAAATAGTTCCCGGGGTGATAAGAGTTTCTCTGCGGGTAACCGGGCCCGAAGATAAACAATCAATCCAGATACTGAGGGTCAATCACCGCAATCCAGATATTAATTTACGAGCTGCTTTAGGGCAGGATCAACTCACGGGGGGGTTGGAAACTGTCAGGGCCCAGGCTGTGAGAGTGGATAGGCCTGGAGAACGAGTTTTGGGCGCAATTAATGCTGATTTTTTCCAGTTTGATCGGACTGCTTCTACTTACGGGGTTCCCCTGGGTTTACATGTTGAACAGGGAGAGCTGGTGGCCAGCCTGATGCATTATCCGGTAATGGGAATTGAAGATGGCAAGGTTTATATTGAACAGCCCCGCATGGTTACGCGTGCTACCAGCCTTTCCAGTGGAGAAACCAGGGAAATTGACGCTATTAACCGAACGGTTTTCTGGGGGAACATCGAACTTTTTACGCCCAGATTCGGGGAGAAAACTCCCCAACGGGAAGGGGTCCTGGAAATTGTCCTTTCAGGGCTGGAGAGGCCAATGGCCTATAACACCTACCATACCCTGCAGGTTGAGGGTGAGCCCAGAAGTGGTGGAGGAACTCCTCTGGAAGAGGGAAGAGTTGTTTTAAGCGCTTCCTGGGAGGGGCTTGACTTTATCCAGTCCCTGGCCCCGGGTGAACAAGTCCGAATAGTAGCTGCATTTTTACCTCCTTTCCAGATTATAACTGATGCCCTGGCCGGCTCCCATTACCTGCTGCAGGACGGGCAGAAAATGGAACTTGACACCCGGCCCCTGGTTACGGGGCGCCACCCTCGGACTGCTGTTGGAACTAACGCCAGCGAAACAATGCTGGTTACAGTTGACGGGCGCCAGGACGATGCTTACGGGATGAATTTGCAGGAATTGGCCGACTTTTTCCTGTTCCTGGGTGCCAGGGATGCTATTAATTTTGACGGTGGCGGTTCCACGACCATGCTGGTTTCTGATCCAGAAACCTGGAACCTGCAGCTGGCCAACCGGCCTTCGGAGGGAAGGGAAAGAGCGGTGAGCAATGCTCTCCTGGTAACCTATAGTTTTGATGAAAGAGAGCTTCCCCCAGTTGAAAAAGAAAGGGAAGAAATAGAAGTAACCGAGGAAAGAAAAGAAGAAAGGGAGGAAATAGAAGAGAGACCTGAACCCGCAATAATTGACCACTGGGGTCGCAACCGGTTTTTTGATTACGGCGTTTATGCCCGGACCAGCATGTCCCTTTCCGGGAAGATAAGTCCCGGTGGACAGGAAACGATTGCTTTTGAATATACTCTGGATGCTCCAGAGGGGGAAACGGCAGCGGCCTACCTCTACTTCGTGGGGCCAATGATCCTGGAAGAAATCCCACCTTTCCTGGGGATGTGGGTTCATGGAGATGGGAGCGGACACTGGCTGCGGGTCGAAACATACGATCCCGATGACCAGGTTTATCGCCTGGATGCAATAGAAGAAAGCCGGGTTTACTGGGAAGGCTGGCGGTACGTTCAATTTCCTCTTCCAGATGATATTGAAGGTCCGTTAAGGGTAACCAGGATTTACCTGGCTGAATTTAGAGAGGAACTTATGGGTTCAGGGTCAATCTATCTGGGTCCCCTGGAGGAAAATTTTGACCGGGAGGATTAAATATGCGCATTCACATACTGGACAATTACGATGAAATGAGTATCAAGGCTGCGGCTATTGTGGCCAGCCAGATAATATTAAAGCCTGATTCAGTCCTGGGTCTGGCTACAGGTTCTACTCCCCTGGGCATGTATGCCCAGCTGGTGGAGATGCACAAAAAAAGCCGGATTAATTTCCGGGAAGTTAAGACCTTTAACCTGGATGAATACCTGGGCCTGGACCCCGACCATCCCCAGAGCTATAACTATTACATGTATAATAACTTTTTTAACCATGTAAATATCCGGCCGGAAAATGTTAATATCCCCTCGGGGACCCCCGAGAATATTGACAGGGCCTGCCTCAGTTACGACCGGGCCATAAAAGAAGCCCGGGAGATTGACCTGCAGGTTCTGGGCATCGGGGTTAACGGACACATAGGTTTTAACGAACCTGATTTTAAGTTAAAAACTGAAACTCACGTTGTAAATCTGACCCCGGAAACAATTGAAACCAACAGCAGGTTTTTTGACTCTATTGAAGATGTTCCCCGCAGGGCAATTTCCATGGGAATGGGTTCAATAATGAGGACCAATAAAATCCTGCTCATGGCAAGCGGAAAAAGCAAGGCTGAAGTAATCAAAAAGACTGTGAGCGGGGAGATAACAACCGAAGTTCCCGCTTCCCTGCTCCAGCTGCACCCCGAAGTTATTCTTGTCCTGGACAGAGAAGCCGGGAGCTACCTGGAGCAGTCATGCTAAAAAGGAAAAAATTTTGGGTGATTCTGGGCCTGATCCTGGTTTTAGTGCTGGTTCTGGCCTGGCAGGCGGGAGTATTTCTGGTCAGGGAAGATGCTGTAATTCCCGTAGAATACGGGGTTGTCCTGATAGGCCACTTCCCCGCCAGAATTTTGCACGGTGTGGATCTCTACAGGGAGGGGATACTGGAGAAGATCCTGATGGTTTCTCCCTCCCGGGGACAGGGGCATGAATTCCTGCAAGAAAGGGGTATTTATACCCCTGACGAGGCCAATCTTTCCCGGGAAGTGGCGATCCGGCTGGGTGTAAATCCTGCTGATATTATAATTGTTCCGGGAGGAGCTGACAGCACGAGACAGGAAGCCCTGCTTATTGCTGGACACCTGGATGGTCAGGAACGCGTCGAGGAAATTATTCTGATTACCTCTCCTTCCCACAGCCGCCGGGCGGCCTTTATTTTTGCAAGGGTCCTGAGCGGGGATATTATTTCCAGCCCAACTTCATATGAAGATTTTTCGGGCCACCGCTGGTGGGAACGGCGAGACTGGGCCCGGCAGGTGGTGCTGGAATATCAGAAATTTCTCCATTTTCTGCTCTGGGAACGTTTCGGACTGTAAAGGAGGATATGTATGGATTTAATAATCACCGGAGGAAAGATAATAACACCTTTCGAGGTAATTGAAGAGGGGTTTATCGCTGTAAGCAGGGGCAAAATATCGGATCTTGGACCCGGAGGAAAAATGCCGGAAGTTCCTGCTGGGATAGAGGAAATTGATGCCCGGGGGTATTATGTAATACCGGGATTGGTTGATATCCATACCCACGGAGCCCAGGGGTATGACGTAATGGACGGAACGGCCCAGGCACTGAAGGAAATTACCCGGCACAAACTGGCCAGGGGAACTACCGCCTGGGTGGGGACTACAGTTACTTCTTCCAGGGAACAAATCCTCGAAGCAGAAAAAGCGTTGAAAAATTACCTGGAGGAAAATCCTGAAGAATCTGTCCTGCTTGGATTGCACCTGGAAGGGCCTTTCATCAGCAGGGAGAAAAAGGGAGCCCAGAATGAAGATTTTATCAGGAACCCCTCTCTTGAAGAATACTGGGAATGGAAGGAGAGACTGGGAAGTTATTTTAAAATTCTGACCCTGGCCCCTGAGATGGAAGGGGCCCGGGAAATAATTAAAGAGGCTGTAGAGGATGATATCCTTGTCGCTGCAGGGCATACCAATGCTACTTATGCAGAAACCATTAAAGCCATGGCAGCAGGGCTTACGCACGCGGCTCATTTTTTCAATGGGATGCGCAGCCTGCATCACCGCGAACCAGGGGTAATTGGGGCATTCCTGGAAAACCCGGAAACCACCCTTGAACTTATCCTCGATGGCGCTCACCTGCACCCGGCAATAGTTCGCCTGGTCTGGGCAGCAGCAGGTCCGGGAAGAATTGTTCTTGTTACCGATTCAATGCGGGCGGCGGGTATGCCCGATGGGAAATATGACCTGGGTGGGCAGGAGGTAACCATCAGTGATGGGATTGCCCGCTTAAAAGATGGGACCCTGGCCGGAAGTTCCCTGGATATGGACCGGGCCCTGCGGATGTTGATGGATGTAGTCGGGGAAGATTTAAAAACCGTTTTACCCGCTGCAACTTTTAATCCCGCCCGCTGCCTGGGAATTGAAGGGGAAAGAGGATCTTTGGAACGGGGAAAAAGGGCAGATATTGTCCTGCTTGATAGTGAATTGAAGCCGGGGGTAACTATTACCCGCGGAAGAGTTTTTAACTCTGAGGGAGGATCTTAAATGAAAACCCGGTTGGGAGCTTGTTTAATTATTTTTATAATTGTTTTTATTGGCCTCCCGACTGCTGGAGCCGGACAGCTTTTCCAGGGAGAATGGCAAAAACTGGGCGAGGAGGCTTCCCAGGAAGCTGAAAAAGGCGATGTTATCGCCATGTTCAAAAAAGGCGTTTCCCTGGCCATGATTGGGGAGTTTGAAGCTGCGGTGGATTGGTTTGACCGGGTTAGTGAACACCCCGACCGCAAAAGTGAGGGCGAGGCCTATCAAAAAGAACTTGAGGAAAGATTAAGTAAAGCGCCCGAGGATCACATCCTGATGGGGCAGAAAGCTTTTCTCCACTTCACCCATAAAGAATACCAGGAAGCTTTAAAAATCCTGGACAGGATGGAAAAGCAAGATCCGGAAAATATCTGGCTTGATAATTACCGGGCCCTGATCCTGGTTGAACAGGAAAAATTCAGTTTGGCCCGGGAGATTTTGCGCGGTTCTCTGGAAAAAGATGAAAACCGCTATACGAGGGCATTTATGGGCTATGCCTACTGGCAGGAAGGACAATACGCCCGGGCCGCCACGCACTTCCTGCGAACGGGAACCCTGATTTTCTCGATCAACAAACTTCTACCCTGAAAGGAAGGTAGTATGAATGAAAGTTCTTTTCCTCTGGGAAGTTCCGCAAAAACTGCAGGAATATATTGAAAATCGCGTTGATAAAGTTGTTAAATGTGTTTTTCCTCCATCGGGGGATACCGAGGATTTAATCCCCCTGGCGGAAGACGTAACAATTATGGTCGGCTGGAAACCCGACCGGGAGCTTTTAAACTCCGCGGAAAAACTGCGGCTTTTCCAGAACCCCGGAGTTGGTGTTCAGCACCTTATATCTCTTTTCCAGGAATATCCCGGTATACTTCTTGCCAATTCTCACGGAAATACCTATTTCACCGCCCAGCATGCCGTAGCCCTGCTCCTCGCCCTGAGCAACAGGGTTATTCTCCACCACGATTTTATGAGAGAAGGGGCCTGGAGGACAGGGGACGAGGAAGGGGCAAGTATCCCCCTGCGAAACCGAACAGCAGGACTTTTGGGGTTTGGTTCCATCGGAAAGTGGGTATCTTCCTTCCTTTCCGGCTGGCAACTGGACCTTATTGCGTGCAAAAGAAAAATTTCGGGGGAAAAACCCGAAATTCTGAAGAAATGGTATGGGATTGAAGACCTGCATGAATTTTTAAGACAGACCGATTTTTTAATAATTTCTCTACCCCAGACCCCTGAAACGGAAGGGATAATTGGGGAGGAGGAAATTGAGCTCCTGGGTCCAGAGGGATTTTTGATTAACGTGGGTCGGGGCCCGGTGGTCTCTGAGGGAGCCCTTTTCCGGGCTTTAAAAGAAAAGAGGCTTGGGGGAGCAGGTATAGATGTTTGGTACGATTATGACCCTGCTCCAGATGAGAACGGAAAAAACTATCCCTATAATTTCCCCTTCCACGAGCTGGTTAATGTAGTTTTGAGCCCCCACAGGGCTGCCTCTCCTTTTTCTGACCTGGAGAGGTGGGGAGAAGTGATTGAAAATATTAACCGGGTGGCCCGGGAGGAACAGCCTAGAAATCTTGTAAATCGAAAACTCGGTTATTAAAGCAAAAAACCGCCGCAACCAGCGGCGGTTTAATAATTAAACAGGAGTGCCAAAAAACCGGAGATAAAGGTAAAAAGGATGACTCCCAGCCCGATGATAATCAAAATTCCCTGGATTTTGAAGTAGGTAACCAGGTTTTTAAACAAAAGATTTAATTCTTCAGGGTCTTTTTCTTCCTCTTTTTGCAGAAGTCTTTCCGCATTATTCCTGGCGTGGTAAAGTTTGAGGCCCAGAATTACTGCAATAACTCCGGGAATGGCACCGATAATAAGGGCAAAAAGCCCCATAATTGCCGATAGAATTCCAGTAATTATTGTTACTATACTTACCAGGCCGGCCCAGCGGCTTAAGTTGCTTAAATTTTCTTTGCTGACTGGCCTCTGTTCCTGCAAAGGATCAACTCCTTTAAACCATTTTCAGTATACTTCGTCACGGGTTGGTGTTCCACCTTTTTTGGGAACTACCAGGGAAGGAGGGAAGGAGGAAAGGCTGAAATGACGAATTTAAATAGACAGCCAATTAGAGGGGGAAAGGGGGTTTTTGGTGCAGCCTTGTGAAAGGGTAAAAAAACTCTGGGAAATATGGGGGGAATGCCGCCTCTGTCCCAGGAGATGCCTTGTTAACAGGGAGGTTCGGGTAGGAACCTGCGGTGTGGGAAAAGAACTCTTGATTGGCTCCTGGGGTCCCCACCCGGGAGAAGAAAGCCCGTTAACTGGCTGGCGGGGCTCGGGAACGATATTTTTCGCCGGCTGTAACCTGAAATGTGTTTTCTGCCAGAATTATGATTTAAGCCACGAGGTTCGCGGTAAAAGAGCCAGTTCAGGTGAGCTTATAAAAATAATGCTTTCCTTACAAAAGAACGGCTGCCATAATATTAACCTGGTTACCCCCACTCATGTTGTCCCCTGGATTGCAGAGGCCCTTATCGCTGCCCGGGAAAATGGCCTGGAAGTGCCCGTAGTTTACAACTCCGGGGGTTATGAATCGGTGGAGGTTTTGCGACTTTTAGAAGGTTTTATTGATATTTACATGCCAGATGTAAAATACGGCTCGGATAGCGCGGGGAAGAAGTACTCCGGGGTTCCTGATTACTGGCAGGTTGCTCAAAAATCCCTTAAAGAAATGCACCGGCAGGTGGGAGATCTGGAGATAGATGACCAGGGCCTGGCCAAAAAAGGGCTTTTGATCCGGCACCTGGTTTTACCCCAGCAGTACGAGGGGGCTCGAACAATTATGGACTTTCTCCACCAGGAAATTTCCCCCCACACGTATTTAAACCTGATGGCCCAGTATTACCCTGCCTATCGGAGCGGGGAATATCCCGAACTGTCCTCCCGGATTTCCCCCCTTGAATACAGGGCCCTGCTGCAGGAAGCCCGGGAAAAGGGTTTCCGGCTGGACCGTTAAATGATAGTATTGAAAACCATTATCAAAAATGGTATAATAAAAAGCAAATGAATAAGGAGGGTGATTCAATGGAAGCTCGTGTTGGTGCCAGGGCGCCGGAATTTTCCGCCATGGCCTATCAGGACGGTAAGTTCAAGAAGGTTAAACTTTCGGATTATCAAGGAAAATGGGTGGTTCTATGTTTCTACCCCGGTGATTTCACTTTTGTCTGACCCACGGAACTGGGTGCAGTTGCATCCCGTTATGAAGAACTCAAGGAAC
>PWGV01000098.1 GCA_003554585.1 Halobacteroidaceae bacterium
AATACATGGTGGGGCAGTTCGGACCCGAGGTGGTTCCCCCGGGCAAGTATTTTGTCCTGGGAGATAATCGCAATAACAGTCTGGACAGCAGGGCTTCTTCCCTGGGCTTTATTACCTCCTCGCAGATCTCCGGTCGAGCGGATATTGTTTTCTGGCCTGTCCCGGAATTAAAAGTTCTGGCCGGAAATTCCGGTCCCTGAAAAATGTTAAAACAAAAATTTGTTAGATTAATTTTTCCAGGTAAGCAGGTTTATTTTTTTTCCTGCAGAAATTAATTTTTAATACTGTTTTTTCTCAAAAAATTTAACATTTTCCCCCATTTTTTTTCCCGTTATCAGCTGCTGCGGGATATTTTTCTCTGAATGGAACATCCCACACCCGGTTCCACTTTTTCTCTTTATTTAAGATATCAGGGAGGATCAGGGCCTCGTATTACCCTGGAAAATTCAAAGCCTGGAGGATAATATGGATGTAAATTCCGCAATAAACCAAAGAAGAAGCATCCGGAAATTTAAGGATAAACCGGTGGCCTCCGTTGATATTGAGGAGGTCCTGGCAGCTGCTATTAAAGCACCTTCCGGTAAAAATCTACAGCCCTGGCATTTTACCATTGTTTCCGGACAGCATAAGGATGATCTGGTTGATCTGATGGTTTCCGCTGCCAACCGCCGGGAGCAGGAGGGTATTTCCACCGGAAGCTGTTTAGGCTCAGCCCGGGTGATGAGGCAGGCCCCGGTTCTGATCCTGATTTATAATACCCACGGACCGCCGCAGAACAATCGGGAAAATCATTACCTATGGTCAGTCAATATTCAATCCATCGGGGCCGCCATCCAGAATCTGCTCCTGGCAGCAGAAGCCCGGAATCTGGGGACCCTGTGGATTTGTGATGTTTTTTTTGCCGATAAAGAAATTTCCCGGTGGTTGGGCCGGGATGATGAACTGGTGGCAGCAGTTGCCCTGGGTTATCCAGAAGAAATACCCGAACCCCGACCCCGCCGGCCCCTGGAAAAAGTTGCGGAATGGTTGAAATAGAAGGTTCAGGGAACAATCAGTTTTTTTTCTTATCAAAAATTCCCCTGCGAATAAAGGTATATTTTTAGCTCTGCATATAATGCCCGGATTTCAGGGTAATAATAAGATTTTTTCCAGATTCAAACCAGCTTTAGACCTGAAAACATGCTCGTAGGGGGAGTAAACATACTTTCCTCAGCTTAATTTAGCTATGAGGGAAGTAAGGCGAACTCTTTCTTATGATTAGGATGGATATCCTGGTGAAAATGCTTTTTGTTTTTCTTAATTTGGCCTGGCCTGGTGGAGTTACATATTTTTTTTCCATTAAGATAAGCAAAAGTTTAAAACAAAATATACGCCCTGCTGAATTAAAGCTTGAAGGTTTATAGGCCCGGAGCATATTCAGAAGCACTATAGATGTGGGTTTGGCCTCGGCTACTGCTTGGGGGGTAATTATTATGTGCTCTCCAGCCGGGGAGGTTTGACTTGCTGATCAGGGCCCTGATCCGGTCAAGCTTTTGGAGATAAAAAAACGCCCTCCTCTGGTTCAACTGCAGAGGAAGGATTTAAAACTGTCTGCGCAACAATTGGAGGTTATTTCATGCTGCTGGTTAATCCCCTTATCTCTACAGTAATATTCCTGGCTATAGCCTTCATTTGCCCTCTGCTCCTGTTCCTGGCCCAAAAACAATCCCTGGAGCAATTCCCCCGCAACCTGGGTTTTTTTAAATCGGAGGGGCAGGCAGTTCAGATGGGGGTTTTAAGTTCTCCCCTGCTGGTAATTGTGGGTTATGGAGGAGCTCTAATCCCCGATCTCCGGGAGATAATGGGCGCCCCGGGAACAATTGCCGGTTATTTTTCCGCCCAGGATCCCGGATTTTTGGTTTTTTTAAGTATATTTTTGGTCGGGGTCTTTAAAATGGGCCTGGCCCAGGAAATATTTTTCCGGGCTTTTATTGGCCGGAAACTGGTAGATCGTCTGGGCTTTTCCAGTGGAAATGCCCTGCAGGCCTTCATTTCTGGAATGTTCCATGTTTTTTTATTCCGCCTGGGCCTGGAAGTTCAGGACTGGCCCCCTTTATTTCTACCCTTTATTTTCGCGGGCAATTGCCTTAACGCCTATATACTGGGTTATCTGCATATTCTTCTGGGCAGGGGCAGCATTATTCCCAACTGGATTTCCCATTCCCTGGCCAGCCTGGCTGCAATAATTATCCTTGCTTTTTACCTTTAAAGGAGGATCAACATGCTCCATCCGCGCGATGCTGCACAACAATTTATTGAAGAAAATTTTAGGGATTGCCAGGCAGCAATTCTTGCTGGCAGCGTGGTCCGGGGCGAAGCAACTGCCACTTCCGACCTGGATATTATTATTATAACCAGCTGTACTCAGGCTCCGTACCGGGAAAGTCAATATCGTAACGGCTGGCCCGTAGAAACTTTTGTTCATACTGAAAAATCTTTTTATGAGTATGCCCGTCGGGATTTAGAGCGGCGCCGCCCCAGCCTGCCCCTGATGGCATCCGAGGGTTTAATTCTTAAAGATGAGGATGGTCTGGCAATTTCATTAAAGAATTATTCTCTGGGAATTCTCCAGGGGGGGGTCAAGCCCCTGTCCCGGGAAGAATTGGGCCAGTGCCGCTATGAAATTACCGAATTACTGGATGACCTTATCGGTTCTCCTCACCCGGAACAGGATTATTTCATAATTAATGAACTGATTATTGCCATGGGTAATTTAATTCTGGTATGTAATGGCGAATGGAAAGCCCGGGGAAAATGGGTGGCCCGGGCCCTAAAAAATCTGGATGAAGTTCTGTACCGGGAAATGATCAAATCCCTGCAGGCCTTTTATCGGCAGGGGGATAAAAAGAAGCTTCTGGCTTTTATTGAAAAAGAATTAAAAAGATGCGGAGGGCGTCTTTTTGCAGGCTTTCATTCGGGAAATTATGGTTAAAAGCCGGTCAGCGACCGGCTTTTTTATTTAGTAGCAGGCAATATTACTATCAGTGCGGGGTTCTGTTCCCCCGGCTAAAACCCCGTTCTCCAGGCGGCAGATAATCTGCCCCCGGCCAAAAGAACCTGGCTCCAGCCGAATTTCCAGTTGATGACCCCTATCGGTTAGAGTTCGGGCCAGGTGGGAGGGAAAATCTTTTTCCACGGCGACTTTTTTCCCTTCCAGCCACTGCCAGCGGGGTGCATCCAGGGCAGCCTGGGGGTTAAGCTTGAGATCGATCATTTTGCGAATAACCTGCAGATGCCCCTGGGTCTGCATATAGCCGCCCATTACACCGAAAGGCCCGACCGGTTGTTCCCCCCGGGTTAAAAAACCCGGGATAATGGTGTGGAAAGTCTTTTTCCCTCCGGCCAGAACATTGGGGTGTTCTGAATCTAATTCAAAGGAATAACCCCGGTTCTGGAGGCTGATCCCGGTCCCAGGAACAACCACTCCCGAGCCAAAACCCATGAAATTGCTCTGAATAAAGGAGACCATATTGCCTTCCCCGTCAGCAGCAGTCAGGTATACTGTACCACCCGAGGGAGGCTTGCCGGTAGTTGGATTCAGGGCTCTTTTCCCAATATCCTGGGCCCGCTCCTGCAGATAATCGGAGCTCAGCAGGGAGGAGGGGGTAATCTCCATGGTAGCCGGATCGGTAATATGTTGCATCCCATCGGTTAAAGCCAGCTTTAAGGCTTCGATCTCCCGGTGGAAAAATTCTTCGGGAGAATCTTCCCCTGGACCCAATTCTTTTATTATTCCCAGGGCCATAAGAACTGCCAGTCCCTGTCCATTGGGGGGAATTTCCCACACACGGTAATCGCCATAATCTATCCCTAAAGGTTCCACCCACTCGGGGGTATAATCGGCAAGATCAGCTTCTTCCAGATAACCGCCAGCCTCCCGGGAAGCGTCCCCAATTTTTTGGGCCAGATTCCCCTGATAAAAGGAGTGGCCTTTAGTTTCTCCAATTTCCTCCAGGGCGCTGGCCATATCAGGTGAATTCCAGATTTCACCGGTCTGGGGGGCCCGCCCCCGGGGAGCAAAAGTAGCAAACCACTCCTGGAATTCTTCGCCCTTAAGGTTTTCTGAATAAATTCTATAAGCCCGTTCCCAGCTGCGGGCCAGAACCGGCGATAGGGGATAACCTTCCCGGGCATAACGAATGGCCGGCTCGAAAAGGCGGGCAAATGGCAATCGGCCCAGTTTTTCCGAAGCTGTAGCCCAGCCGCCAACTGCCCCAGGGACGGTTACAGGCAGCCAGCCCCAGGCCGGAATCTTATCCAGCCCCCGGCGCTGGATTTTTTCAGTGGAAATTGCTGAAGGGGATGAACCACTGGCATTTAAGCCATGCAAACGCCCCCCGGACCAGATTAAAGCAAAGGCATCGCTTCCCAATCCATTGGAGGTGGGTTCCACCACGGTTAAGGCAATGGCAGCTGCCAGGGCCGCATCAATGGCATTGCCCCCGGCCTGTAGCATTTCCAGGCCAGCCTGGGCAGCCAGGGGTTGGGAAGTGGCTACCATGCCCTTACGAGCATATATCAGGTTGCGCCGGGAGGGATAGGGGTGATAATGGGGATTAAAATTCAACATTGTTCAAACCTCCTGTTATAAATAGTAGACTAATAGAAGAACCCCAGGAGAACTTTTATCAGACCCTTTAGAAAAAAAGCTCCCACCGGTTGGGCAGGAGCCAGTTTTTAAAGGAAGAATAAAGCCTGAAATCATCAATAGATAATGAAGTTTACATTACCGTCAGGCCCATTTACCTTGTATTCTTCAGGTGCGAAGTCCTCATCAAAATCGGGGGGGGTTCCCCAGGGAACTACCTTAACCTCGCCCCAGAGGCGTTCCTTGGTCCAGTCACCATCACTGGTGGTAACCGCAGTTCCAATTACTTCTCCATCCCTTCTAAACTCAATGAGAATGGATGGGATACCTTCTCCCGCAAGGTTATTAACAAACCCAGAAACTTCGTAAATTTCGTGGATATCCTTTGGAGTCCCTTCAAACAGAATATCATCCTTATTATTAAAATCATAATGAACGGTTATCAATGAAGGCTTGAAAACCCAGTCTTCCAGTTGAGGAGTAACTTCCACGGGACCTACCAGATCTGACTTGCTCCAACGTCCATCAGAGCCGGTGTATACAGATGTATCAATCTCCTCGCCCTCAAGTTTTATTTCAACATCGGGAATGCCGGAATTCTCATCATCTAAATCCCGGAGCACGGCACCGGAAATAGAATAGCTTTCTTCAATATCCACCGGGGTGGCCTCAAAATTAATATCTAGATCTTCTTCTTCAACCACCTCTTCATTGGGGTCAAAAATGTATCCCTCTAAAGCGGGACTGATCTTTACTTCGCCTTTTAGACCTTCTTTATGCCAGTACCCCTGGGATCCAGTTTCTACACTGGAAAAGCCACGGTTAAAGGTAATTTCTACCCCTGCCAGGCCCTGTCCATCTTCAGTGGTTACCTGGCCTCCAACAGAGTAGTCTGCAGCTTCTATAACCGTTGCAGTGAAGTTTACATCCTCTTTTGCTTCACTGACTTCAACTTCAGAAGGATAAAAAGTGTAGCCTTCTTTACCCGGGCTGACCTTTACGGTTCCCCTTAAATCACCACTGGTCCAATATCCACTATCGTCAGTGGTCACACTTTCAAAGCCGCCACTGAAAAAAACTTCTACCTCTGAAACAGGTTTGGGATCACCCTGATCGTTCTCATAAGTTATCCGGCCTCCTGCCTGATAATAAGCTGGGCTTGCCATAAAATTTAATTCTTTATCCGAGGAAGATACAGTACGAGAACCGGGGGAAAACTCCCAGCCATTTTTTACTGGTGTTAGGGTAATTTCACCCGATAACCTGGTAGCCTGGAATTTTCCGCCTTTATCAGTTGTTATTATTTCATCAACGTTTTCTCCTTCCAGGTGAATACTTACATCAGCAAGGGTTTTTTCCGTATCTTCAACCGAAATTACCCCTTCGATGGAATAACTGTAATGGAAAATATGATCACAACCGCCCAGGGCAAGCAACACAGAAAAAATAAAAATCAACAAAAAAACCCTTCTCTTCATAAAGATTACCTCCTTAGGGGAAAAGCAAAAATTCCCCAAAGCATAATTTATTAAAAAATATACCGAAAATTAATGGCAAAAAATTTTACTTTTTCATTACAAAGTAATTCGCCACAGGAAGATTTTTCCCTTTAATCAAAGACAGCTAAAAAAATTATTTCTAAAAAAAGAGCTTCTATTTGTTGTTTCTTTCCAGAACTTAGTTTTCCGAATTTACTCCAAAAAATGGTGCCCTTCAGAAGCAATTAATTCAGGAAAATATAGAGAGCAAAGGTAAAGGTCCAAAGGTACCCACATTGAACAGGGCCATTAATTTTCCCGGTTAAACAATTTGGAGAAAACCAAAAACACCAAACAGTTGTTCAAGGGTATTTATCAGGATCAGAAGGAGAGGGATTTCTTAACCTTTATTTTAAAAATCTAGAACCAAAATGGAAGAAAAAAGCTCAGAATATTGATAAGTCACATGTGTCGGAACCATTCTTTACTATACATAATTGGAAAACTGAGAAGTCCCCTGTAGCTAAGCTCCTTTTGTTAACAAAAAAAGGTGTCTTCTCCAACCCTTTATTTCCAGGAAAAAGAAAAACCCCCACCGGGGTGGTGGAGGTTTTCTGTCCTAAAAAGCAGGAACAATGGCCTGCCCGTAATTCTCCTGGATAAATTCCCGGACCTCACTGCTGGTTAATACCCGGGCCAGTTCCTGAAGGCTTTCTTTGTCGGCATCTTCCTGTCGAACGGCCAGCACATTAACATAAGGGGAGCTGGCATCTTCGATAAACAGGGAATCTTCAACCGGATTCAGGTCTGCCTCCAGGGCATAGTTGGTATTAATTACCGCCAGGTCCACATC
>PWGV01000108.1 GCA_003554585.1 Halobacteroidaceae bacterium
TCATTACGAAGTGCATGTGAACGGAGTTCCCCAAAATCCCCTGGAGTTTATCAATAAAAAATAGCGAGGTGGGGCTTTTGCTGGGTAGAAAAGAGGAAGTAAAGAGAAAAGACGAAGGATGGAAAAAAGAAGAAGTTAAAAGGGACAAAGTAGAGAGCGTGGTTGGAAAAGGAACAAAAATTGAAGGAAAGATGCATATTCCTGGTTCTTTAAGAGTTGAAGGAAGGGTCGAGGGTGAAATAAAAGCAGGTGGCGATGTTTTTATCGGGGAAGAAGGGCTTGTTGTGGCAAACATCCAGGCCCGGAATGTAGTAATTGCTGGAGAAGTTCAGGGAAACGTTGATTCGGTGGAAAAACTGGAAATAGTCCCGACCGGAAAACTCTTTGGTGACATCAAGATAGCCAAACTGATTATTGAAGATGGCGCAACTTTCAAGGGCAAAAGCGAAGCCCGCAAGGGTGCGGAAAAAACACCTACTGATGATAAACCAAAAGAAGAAAAACCAAAAGAAGAAAAACCAAAATAACTTTTGGCCCAGCTTCTAGCTGGGCTTGTTTTTTTCGAGGGAGGAATAATTTTGGTAATTTCTTTTATAATTAACCCTGAAGCCTGTGGAGGCAAGGCCCTTCATCGCTGGAAAAGATTCTCTCCATACCTGCATAAGGAGGGGCTTCATTATACAGAATATTTTACATCCCGGCCCCTGGAAGCAGAGGAAATTGCCCGGCGGGTCAGTCCTGTAAGTGATGTAGTTTATGCGGTGGGGGGAGATGGCACCCTGTTGGAAGTTGCTAATGGGCTCTGGGGAGAAAATATTCCTCTGGGATTAATTCCCTTTGGAGCCGGAAATGACCTGGGCAAATGCCTGGAAATTCCCCGTTCCAATGAAGGTATTTTACGGATGATAAAAAACCCCAGGACAAGAAGAATTGATGCCGGAAAATTAAATGGCAGGATTTTTTGCAATGTTGTTGGTATCGGTTTTGATGGGGAGGTTGCCCTTTCCGCTGACAACTTTTTAAAAAGATTTGGAGGCACGCCGGCTTATCTCTGGGGGGTTTTAAGGGCGCTTTTTACTTACAAAGCCCCCCGGATGGTTATCGAGATTGACGGGAAGAAAATTGAACAGAAAACTCTCCTGGTAGCTGTGGGCAATGGAAAGTATTATGGCGGGGGACTTAAAGTGGTTCCTGACGCTGAACAGGATGATGGGCTTTTTGATATCTGTGTTATTGATACCCTGTGGGTAGGAAAACTTTTATTTTTATTGCCCCAGGTTTACGGAGGAGGGCATTTAAAACAAAAAGAGGTCCGAATTTACAGGGGGAAAACAATAAAAATAAGCTCTGAAAAACCAGTCATAGTTCAGGCCGACGGAGAAATTTTAACCAATACGCCGGTTGAAATTGAAGTTCTTCCGCAGGCGTTAAATTTCATTGTAGGGTCCAGGTCCTGACTTCTCATCCAGTGGTGAAATTTCCAAAAATATTTCCCGGGAAATAAAGAGAGGATAATTTTTTGAGAAAAAGATGATGTTGGAGCTTTAAAAAATTTGGTTTTACTGTTTTCCCATTTTTATTTTTGCAGGGGAAGGAGTTAGCGGGGCCGAATGGAATAGAAAAAAGAGAGGAGGGATCGACTATGCTACCACCTGAACTTTTATATTCAGAAGAAGGAGAATGGGTTCGCCTAGAAAATGGTTTTGCTTATATAGGAGTAGCCCTCCCCTTTGCAGAGCGACTGGGTCGCCTATTGGAAATTGAGCTTCCGCAGCTGGGGGAAGAAATAGAGCAAACAATTGAAATGGGAACCATTGAAGGCGAGCGTTCTTTCAAAGAATTATTTGCTCCCCTGAGTGGAAGAATTGAAGAAGTGAATAACGAAGTTATTGAAAAATCCGAACTGCTTTTACTGGATCCTTATGGCGACGGTTGGCTTTTGAAAATTTCAATTCTGGACCGGGAAGAACTCGATACCCTTCTTAGTGCGGAAGACATGGAATTACTCATAGAAAAAATTCACGACCTGGAGGGAGGGGCGGAATTCGATGAATTCGATGAATGAAGAACAAATACAGGAAAAGTATGAGGAAGCAAGTGCCGCAATAGATGTTGCTCGTTTTGAAAAGGCGGAGGAATTGCTCCGGGAAATACTGGAGGCTGACCCCGAACACGCGGGCGCTTTAAACAAAATGGGGGTCATTCACGCCTACAAGAAGGAAAAGAAGAATGCCCGGGAATATTTTGAGGGATCCCTGCAGGCCGAACGCAATAATGCCCCGGCCCTGACGAATTTGGCCAATATTTACCTGGAAAATGGAAACCTGCATCAGTCGGAAAACATGTACAATGAGGCCCTGCGTTACGATCCAGAATATGGCCCCGCCCACAACAACCTTGCGGCTATATATAAAAAAAGGGGTGAATATGGGAAAATGGTTGCTTCCCTGAAAAAAGCCCGCAAGGCTGGAACCATAAGCGTGGACCATTCTGAAAAGCCCATATTTTTAAATCCCGGTTGTCTTCTTTTTTTAGGCCTGGTGATTGTTGGGTTGCTTTTAATATTCTGGCTTCAATAAGGGAGGTTTTTTATGGAATCAATATTCGCTTTTATAGACGATATTCTTCCGGAGTTTATTAATTCCGAGCAATTGAGAAACGCGGCTTTAATTCTTGTCCAGATTATTGTTATCCTGCTCATAGGTGGGTTTGCCCTGCGCCTGGGCCGCGTTTTTATTGACAGGGTTTTAAGGGTAAAAGAAAATAAAAAACAGGTAATGGGAGAGGCTCAAATTACGACCCTGAACAAACTATTGAAAAATGTCCTGCGTTACCTGGTATATTTTTTCCTGGCTACAATAATTCTTTCCCTGCTGGGCATTCCAATTGCTTCGTTGATAGCAGGTGCTGGAGTTATCGGTCTGGCCATTGGTTTTGGTGCCCAGAACCTGGTCCGGGATATTATTTCCGGCTTCTTTTTTCTTTTTGAAGACCAATTTTCAGTGGGAGATTATATAAAAGCTGGGAACGCTGAGGGGTTCGTGGAGGAACTGGGCCTCAGGATAACAAAAATTAAGGGTTTTGCTGGGGAAATGCACATTATCCCCAATGGGCATATCGGGGAGGTTACGAATTTTGCCCGGGAAAACATGCGGGTTTGGCTTGAGATTGGCGTGGCGTACCACGAAGATTTAGATCGGGTCATACAGGTAATGGAAAGAGTTTGCGAGGAAGTTTCCCAGGAACATGAAGGAGTGGCTGAGCCACCCAAGGTTCTCGGAGTGCAGCGACTGGGGGATTCCAGCATTGATATTTTAATTATCGGTAGAGCAAAACCCCTGCAGAACTGGTCTCTTGAAAGGCTATTACGTTTGAGAATCAAGCAGGCCTTTGATCGCGAAGGAATTGAAATTCCCTTCCCGCAGCGGGTAGTCCATATGCCCAAGCCGAAAGTTCAGGAAAAAATTCAGGAGGATGTTGCAAGTGGAAAGGAAGATAATCCAAGTTAATGACCGGCTTCGTTTAAAAAAACCCCATCCCTGTGGAAGCCGTGAATGGAAAGTACTCAGACTGGGAAGCGATATTAAGATGGAGTGCCTGGGATGCGGCAGAACGGTAACTATCCCCCGATCCAAGATAGAAAAAAGGATCAAGGAAATATTACCGAAGGAGTGATCCTGTGCAGATAGGAATTGTGGGCTTGCCCAATGCGGGCAAGTCAACCCTTTTTAATGCCCTGACAAGAGGGAGTGCCCTGGCTCAGAGCTACCCATTTTCAACAGTTGACCCTAACCTGGGAAAAGTTGCCCTCCCGGATCCATACCTGGAGGGTTTGCAGGAGGTTTTCAGGGCGGGGAAAAAGGCTCCCGTTGGAGTGGAATTTGTTGATATTGCCGGTTTGGTTGAAGGGGCCCACAGAGGAGAAGGTCTGGGGAATAAATTTTTGGACCGGATCCGAAAAGTAGAAGCTATAGTCCATGTAATTAGGGCTTTTTCGGCTTCCGATGTCGCAAGGGTAAACCCCGAAGGGGATCCTATTTCGGATTTTAAAATAGTCGAGGGTGAACTGATCCAGGCTGACCTGGAATCCCTTTCCAGGCGAAAAGAGAAGACTTCTTCCATGTTAAAAACAGGGCAGCAGCGGTATAAGGATGAGTTGGCATCCCTGGAAAAAGCCGAGAAGTATCTAAATGCAGGAAAACCTTTAAGGTCCATGGACCGTTCCGAATTTGATAATAAAATCCTGGGAGAATTGCATCTGCTTACCGAAAAACCCGTTCTTTATGTGCTTAATGGACCTGAAGAAGGGAAAAATATAAACTTCAGGAAAGAAATGGAAAAAAATGGGTTGACCATAATTCTGGCAGATGCTAAAATGGAGGAAGAATTGGGCCAGCTTGATCCCGAAGAGGCCCAGGAGATGCGGAGGGAAATGGAAATTGAGTCCGCCCTGGATCAACTGGTCAGCATAGCCTACGCCATGCTCGACCTGATTAAATACTACACCGGAAATGAAAATGAAGTCCGGGCTCGGAATATAAGAACTGGATCGACTCTCCTGGAGGGGGCAGCCCAGGTCCACCAGGATATTGCTGCAGGCTTTATCAAGGGAGAGGTTATTGCCGCTCCTGATTTACTCCAGGCTGGAACTTGGAACGGGGCCCGGGAAGAGGGGAAAATTAGAGCTGAAGGCAAGGAGTATGTTATCAGGCCTGATGATGTAGTCTATATCCACTTTCGATAGAAGTTCTTGCCAAGGGTTGTGTCTGGTGTTATAATGGTCCTTAGTCCATGCCCTGTAAAGGGCCATATGTCCACATGGAGGAGGTGAAGCAGGATGCGTGATTATGAAACCATGTTTATTGTTAACCCTGATGGTAGTGAAGATGAAATTAATGCCCTGCTGGAGAGGATTAAAAAAATAATTGTCTCCAACGGCGGCGAAATTCTGGCAGAAGAACACATGGGCATCAAAAAGATGGCCTATGAAATCCAAAAAAAGCGGATGGGTTACTACGGACTCTTCCGTTTTAAAGGGGAGCCTTCGGTAAAAAATGAGCTGGAGAGAAATCTGCGGCTCTTTGACGATGTGCTCCGTTTTCTTGTTGTTAAGCCGGAATCGGTTGAAGCCGAACAGGTGGAGGCCGAGGAAAAAACCGATTAGGGGGTGCAGGTATTGATAAACCGTATTATAATTTTAGGCCGATTAACTAAGGACCCCCAGATGCGCTATACTTCAAATGGTACACCGGTAACAAACTTCACCCTGGCCGTTGACCGTACTTTTACCAACCAGCAGGGGGAAAGAGAAACTGACTTTATAGACGTTGTTGCCTGGCGCAAGCTAGCTGAACTTTGTGCTGATTACCTGGTCAAAGGGCAGAAGGCTGCTGTGGAAGGTCGCCTGCAGGTAAGAAGCTATGAAGTTCAGAGCGGAGAAAACCAGGGACAAAAAAGAACTGTTACCGAGGTTGTTGCTGAAAACGTGCAATTTTTAGAAAAACCCCGGGGAGGCAGAGGAGGGCAGCAAACTTCTTCTGGAGAAACTTCCCAGGACCAGTCGGATTTTAATCCCGACGATGTTCCTTTTTAGGAATAAGAAAGGAGGCAACTATGGCACGTGGAAAAAGAGGAAAACGCAAAGCGTGTGTATTTTGCGTTGATAAAATAGATTATATTGATTATAAGGATGTTGGGAAATTACGGCGGTTTATTACCGAACGCGGTAAAATCCTGCCCAGGCGAATTACCGGGAACTGTGCCAAACATCAGCGAGAGCTGACCAGGGCTATCAAGAGGGCCCGGAACATTGCTTTATTACCCTATACATTAGAGTAATAAAAAGGGCTCTGGGAAGAGCCCTTTTCCTTTATAACAGGTGATATTTACAGAATAATTGAGATTGAACAGCCTCCGAGAGGTGAGGATCTTGCAGCCCGAACAAACCCAGAAAATCCAGGACGCAGTTTTATTTACCGGAGCAATCCTATTAACAACAGTATTTGGGCTTTACATGCCGCTTGTAGCTTTTTTCTGGCCGGTTCCGGTCGCCCTTTCTGTCCTGCGGCAGGGAGGGAGAAATACCATCGCTGGGGTTATAGTCGCTGCCCTGGCGGCAGGTCTAATATGGGACAACCAGGTTTTTCTTGCGATTATCCTGGTTTCGGGTCTAGTGGGTCTAATCATGGGAGGTTCCATTGCCGAGGGGTTTAATGGCAGGAAGATTTTATATTACTCGGTTACCGCTGCTGTAGTGAGCCAGGGCCTTTTTCTGGTTGCAAACCAGCTGGTTTTGGGGATAGACTACTGGGTGCTGATTGAAGAAGTTATGCGGGAAGCCGCGGCTTTTTATGAAGACCCCGCGCTTACCGAGGCAATCCCAGAAGTCATTGAGGTTTTTAAAGCAATTTATCCGACCTTCCTGTTTATTTCCGGGGCATTAACGGCAATTTTAAGCCTGATTGCCGTAAGGTCATTCGCCGCAAGACTAAAAATTGATTTGCCCGAATTTCCCAGGTTGAGTCACTGGAGATTTGATTCCAGGCTTTCAATGGCCCTGTTTTTGCTCCTGGTTCTTTTCTTTCTCTCACCGAATATTATTTTCCTGAACCTTTTCCTGGGAATTGTGCTTTTGTTTTGCGGAGGTGGCCTGAGCCTGATTGGCTACTGGATCGGTGGGAAATTAGACCCGCGCTCTCGGAGAATCCTCTTGATGGCTGTGCTTATTCTTTTAATTTTCCCAGTTATGGGGGCAATATTCATGGGCATTTTTGTCCTGTTTGTTCTGCCCCTGGCAATGGTTTTAGGTTTACTTGATTCCTGGCGTGATTTAAGAAAATTAAATCGAGTTGGAGGAGGTTGATTTTTCGTGAAAATTATTTTGAAAGA
>PWGV01000172.1 GCA_003554585.1 Halobacteroidaceae bacterium
CGGGCGGCGGGTCGTGGTTTCTCGTTTCCCACAAGTCAAGGTGCAGCAGGATCTTTTTTATCACGTCAACATCATCAATTAGGGCAATCACTTTCATCTTTCCGGTACATTTGGGACAGATCAGCGGGTCACGGCTGTAGTGACCTGGTTTTCGGTGAACCCGGCCACGGGGTAAAAATTCTATATCCTGAAAACTGGAGCTACGAGCTCTTAACCGTTGGTCCCGATAATTTAAATAGAGTGCTTTTTACCGGCCCGTTTAAAAATGGGGAGTTAACTATTAGCTTACTTGTCTCTGATTCTCAGCAGTTTAACAGTTTAAACAATTATTATCAATATGAACTTAGTTCGATCTATTCTGTCCGCAACATAGATCCGGAAGAACCCATCTATGAAGAACATCCCTACCGGGCCTGGTGGAGGGATGGTTATGTATATTTCCCCACGCTTACCTCGTTCGGATGTGATGCACAATCAAACTGTATCTATCACTATGTAATCGAGCAAAGCGAAGATCTTTTTTATGAGTTTGAAATCAACATGCCTGCCGAGTGGGCGAATACGGAGCAAATGGATGAACTGCTGGACAGGATGATTTTTAAAACAATGGAATTTATTCCTTTTAACTAATCGGGGTAGAGCCGGAGACGAGAGACCGCAGTTTAACCGATAATAAATTTGGTCTGATCCTGAGCTGCAAGGAAATCGAAAGTGAAAAATATATCCTGAAAATAACAGTGATAAAGTTTCACAGGGTATGGAAAGCTTACAAGCTGAGGTTTCTGCGGGAGCAGGTCAATTGTAGGTTAAGTAAGTACCGGAGTTATTCAATTCAAGCAAATTCGCATAGTGCCGGGTCATATACTGGCCGGATTATTTGTAGCCGGCTACCTTTTTTTGTGCTGAACACTCATGCCCGGATGTTTTGGTTGATTGCTGCTCAAAAAACCGGGAACAGGCTTGATATTGAACGGGAACCGTTCATTCAAAACATAACCCGGCGCCCTGGCAGCGTGGACCCGTTTTAAGTCAAGAGCAAGAAGCGATCATTGATTACGGTTTTAGAACAGCCAGGGGAGCTACAGTCGTTATCGAGCTTGCAGATGCCGGTTTTTTACTGGCGGCCAATCTGATGGAGAAAGCATTGCCATGTAAAGTGATGCACCCGGGTAAAAATCGACTAAGCTTATTGAGCAATCCTTGTCTGCTGCATGCTGGGCAATTAAACAAGTTTTCCCTGCATAAAAAGGGAAAACTTGTTTAATATTAAGCGCAATCACTTGCCCGCAATAATATGGCAGGGGTTGTAAAGCGATCTGAAAGCAAAACATTTTTCAAATTAGCGAATAAGGTTTATACTTTCTTGTAGGGCTCAAAGCAGCACTGCTGCCTTACCGGTCAAAAAACGATTAAAAAGCAGATTCGGCCGCTAAGACAGGAACTGTTATTCCGGCCCGGGGTTTTTGCATTAACTGGCGCAGGTGGGTGGCCGGTCCAGGCGGGGGGAATCTATTTTCGGTTGCCCCGGCGATCTAGTAGTGTCGGTATTTGTCGATGTCTGTTGCCACCCGTTTTTGCCGGTAACTTGATTGCGAAAGCAATTAGCAGTTTACAGGGGGTTGAAAAATGAATAGAAAGCAAAAAGATGTGCTGCTCTACGGAACAGCAATGATTGTGGCACTAATTGCCAGTTTTTATCTAAGCCCGATATGGGGCGGGGCTGTATTATTTTGGCTTGGCCTGGCGGCAGCTGTTTTTTTTGTGTTTGCAATGCTGGGGTCGGTTTTTGGCCACAAGCTTGATAAATAGGTCCATCTAATAAGGTTAATGGACAATTACCGGCCCGGCAGCATTTAACCGGTTTTACGCTAAAAAGGATTCGCCGCTTGAAAACATTACCTGTGGCCGCCCCGAAGTTGCCGGCAGCGGCAAAGAAAACAATGGAGGGAAGAGCAGTGATCTATAGTTTTGACAACCAGAAACCGGAAATTGGCAGGAATACTTATGTAAGTGAAGCTGCACTAGTTATTGGCAACGTAAAAATTAGTAGCAACTGCTATATCGGCCACGGAACCATTTTAAGAGGCGATTATGGAACCATAAAAATCGGTTCCGGGACCGCGGTGGAAGAAGGGGTAATAATTCATGCTCCTCCGAGCGACAGCTGCATAATAGGTTCAAAAGTTACTCTTGGCCATGGAGCAATAATACACAGCAGTACAATCGGTGATGATGCTGTAATAGGGATGGGGGCTGTTTTAAGCATCAGGTCTGCAATCGGAAAGGGGACGATTGTTGCTGAAGGAAGTGTGGTAAAACGGAATCAAAATATTCCCGATAAAGTGGTCGCGGCCGGTAACCCGGCTAAAATAATAAGAGAAGTGAGGACGGAAGATGAAGAATATTGGTCCTGGGGTAAGCAGCTATATATCGACCTGGCAGAAAAATATTTGGCAGCAGGAATGCAGAAAATACCGGAAGACAGTTGAAACCTGACCCGGAGCAGGTTACAGGGTTCCCGGCAAAATTGCGCAGTTGGCCGGCCCGGGACCTTGCAGGAGCTGATGTTTTTTTATTTTATGCCAGGTGGTCATCAATGGTCAGGCTAACTTTTTCCAGGCTTTGCCTTCAAGGCGCCCCCGGGTAGCCCGCTACAATCTCGGGCAGAAGCCTTAACCCCGGGAAATATTATTTATCCTTACCGCGGTCCGGGGTTTAAGAAAGCGCGGGAAGATGGAGGGCATGCCCACCTGAGAAAAAATTGGGTTAGAGATGCCGCCTGTAGTTTTTTACATCCCGGGCATTTAAACGGCTGCCGGTTTTTTGCAGCCCTGGCCCGGGTGGAAGTTTTAGAGCACCCGTTTGATAAAAATGTAGATGGCTGTTTCAAAAACAGCGGTAAGGTTTGCTGAAATCCATCTCCGGTTTATAGACCGAAAGAGGGGTTGAGTGGGAGAAAAGGAGGAGGTTTGCATGAAGACTATCGGCATGCTCGGCGGGATGAGCTGGGAATCTACCTTAAGCTACTACCGGGCAGTAAACGAAGGGGTTAAGCAGTCTCTGGGCGGTCTTCACTCCGCAAAAATTATTTTGTACAGTGTTGATTTTGTCGAAATCGAAGAGCTGCAGCACCGGGAAGATTGGGAAAAAACAGCGGATATACTTTCCGGTGCGGCCCGGTCGGTCGAACTTGCCGGGGCGGATTTTTTGATTATCTGCACCAACACCATGCACATTATTGCCCGGGAAATCCAGGAAAAGATCTCCATACCGATTGTTCATATCGCTGATGCCACAGCGCATGCTCTCCAGCAGGATGGTATTCGCACCACCGGCCTTTTGGGCACGAAATTAACATGGAAGAGCCTTTTTATAAAGGCAGGCTGGAAGATAACTTTGGGATTGAGGTCGTAGTGCCGGAAGAAGCAGGCAGGGATACTGTCCACGAGATAATTTACCATGGACTCTGCCTCGGGGAAATTAAACCGGATTCCAGGCGACGCTTCCTAAACATTATAGCAGGATTAAAAGAGCAGGGGGCAGAAGCGGTTATCCTCGGATGCACCGAAATAGCGCTTTTGGTGCAGCAGGACGATACAGATGTTCCGCTTTATGATACAACCGCGATCCATGCCGGACGGGCGGTTGACTTAGCTCTCCGGGAGGGCTAACGGGTTTCCGGGTGCTCATGATCTATGCAGGCCAAATTAGGAGATAGAATGCGCTAAAACGATGGGCTAAGATGATGTGGTTTTTTTGTGCCGCACTTTGTCAGTCGGCTTTAATGTAGTGGCCGGAGGAGACGGTTACCAGGTTTTTATTGAGCATAAGCTCCAGGTGTTTGCGAACCATGATTATTTCGACAATTTTAAATAATGCTTTCGGTTGCAGGGAGGTATCGCAGATGATCGATTGATCGACAATTTCATCGATGGTTCGTTCCCGTTCTAAGAATTTGAGCAGGGTTGATTCACGTTCAAAGATGATGTCGCGGTAGCGGTCCAGGTTGTCGAGGATATGATCACGGCCGCAAAAGATTCCTTTATGCGCGGAGACGGCGGTTTCATAACTAAGTTTCTTGACCCGTTCGATAGATTCGAGGAAACTGTTGATGTCCGAATCCTCGTTGCCGTAATAAGGGCCAAAAGAAGATAGTTCTATGTCGGAGAGGAAAATCAGCCCGGCAGTGGGCAAATTAAAACAGCAGTGCCCGGCGGAATGACCGGGGGTATGAATTGCGATCAGTTCGTGGTTTCCCAGGTTAAAGTATTCCCCATCTTCAAATTCAAGATCTACCCGCGAATCCCCTAGCTGATAGAAATTGTTAAACAGATCGTAGATGAGCTTTTCCGCATCAGTGCCCTTTACCCCGCATTGCTCCACAATTTTTTGGACCCGGCGTATGGCCGGAGCGGTGTTCTTATGGGCGGCAATTTTTGCCCCGGGAAATACCGGGTTGCCGGCGATATGATCTTCATGGGCATGAGACATTAGAACCAGATCGATGTTAAAATCGTGGGCTATCTGCCTGTTCCGACCTGTTCCCGTTCCGGTGTCGATTAGCACCTTTTTTTTATCATCAATGAGCAGGGAGTTGGAATAGGGGTAGTTACCCCGGTTTTCGCCTTCCACAAAATATATTTTTGGGGCAAGTTCTGTATACATTAGAAACCTCGGTTCTGCCTGGTATAAATGGACGGTATTGCCGTCAGCGCGGTCGCCAAAATTTATTTGCTCCGGCACGCGGATAAAAAAACAGAAGCTATAATTACATCTTTGTGGCGACCGGTGGTTTTTAATATTGATTTTCTATGGATTTGATTCGATCAAAGAGCATTTGATTGATCGGCGTCCGGAGGCCGTTCTTTTTCCCCAGCTGAAGGACTGTGCCCGAAAATAGCTCCACTTCGCTGAAGCGTTCGGCCTCGATATCCTGGCGCATCGACGGTTTACCACGCGGGCCGAGGCTGTCCGCTATACTGAGCCAGTAGTCCAGGTCGGTTTCCTGCAGGTCGATGCCCTCCCTGCCCGCCAGGACGATAACCTCTTTCATGGCCCCGATCATAATATCCCTGGCCCGGCCTTCTTTCTGGATATCGGCGTAGTTTTCCCCGAAAACGGCGACTGCCTGGTTTACTCCCACATTGAGCATGAACTTGCCCCAGAGCCTTCGGATCATGTTGCTGTCGATTTCATGGGGCACTTCCATCGCGGTAAAAAAATCGGCAACCGCTGTAGTTTTTTCCGTCACGATTCCCGGTTCCCGGTCGCCGAAACAGAGAATCCCCATGTTGTCGTATGTTGTACGGTTGCCGCTTTTTACGGCATCCATACCCTGGGCCACGCAATAGAGGAGGCGATTCATACCGTAAACGCGGCCGATTATCTCTTCGCTGATGATCCCGTTGAGCAGGGAGATAATGATCGTGTCTTTGCCGACCTGGTTTGCTGCCGCCTTGATGGCCTGATCGAGGTGGATGTACTTGACAGCGAATATGATCAGGTCTGCCGGCGGTGGTGATTCTTCCGGGGCCACGTAGTTGAACCGCAAGGGTTCGCCGTTGCAGTAAACTCTTTCTTGTTTATAGCGGGCAATTCTAGCTTTGTCCGCTATAATTCTTAACTTGTCTTCGGGCATCCGCCTGGCCAGGTGGCTGCCATAAAGGGTCCCCAGCGCTCCCAGCCCGACAATCGCAACCGTTTTGATTTGCACAGCCATCAATCCTTTCCGGTCTTTTTAGGCAATAATAACTGCTGCTCGTTGATATCGGCGGCGTCCCGGTTTACGCCGGAGCAGATGCGGAAATGAAACAAAAGGCTATTAAAACACTTATCCTGACTTTATCTGGTAGCGAGTTCACGGATTGGAACAAAGATCAGACCCTTCTTAATTGGTTGCCAGAGCTGAAGTAAGCCGGTAATTATGTAGCGCAAATTGTCTACAGGTATTATTTGTTAGCTTTTGCATGATTTATTTTATATCCTCGTTTTCTTTGCATAAAGCACTATATGTTAAGCATTGGATAAAAACGGCAAAAAACCCGATAACGCAAAAGTGCGTCTTGCTATGAAAAGAACCATTATAACAGATAGTGTAGAAGATTTTATTAGCGACCCCGCCTGTTCATGTTATCAGCATAAATTATCGATGTAGATGATAGAACCTCCGGGTGATGCACAAAAAACACACTGGAAGTAAACAAAATCATATCATAGCTCGTAGCAGCAAAACAACGGGGCGCGCTTAAACTACTATTTACTGGTTTGCAAAAATAGCGCCCCGGGCAATGACCGCCGCCGGGCAAGGGCCTGGTTTCGAGTCGACCGGCCTTGATTTGCAGTTTAATAAAATGGTATTATTATGCCAGCAAAAAGCAAATTCCTAGCAGTCAAACTCCTATCTGTAGCCCTACACGGATTATAGTGATCGTTTCAAAAAATTTTCATCTACTGCCGCAGCTTAAAATCGGGACCGCCGGGCGGCAGCCCATTTCGGCGGTGCCGCGGTTGGCCGCGGCCATGTTCGGTGCTGATATGAAAACCCTGCTGTAAAAACAAGTCATGGCCCGGCCATAGCACTGCCGCCGGTCACAGTTGATGCTTAAACGGGCCAGAAAAAACATGTTCGGCTTAACGATGAAGAATAGTCGCCGGAGATCTTGGCTCCTGCAGGGGAGGAAGTCATCGGGGAGGAAAGAAAGGAGATTTTGCTTGTATACTCTTTTTGAAAAGTGTGCTTATTTTCGGTTTGTTTTTGGTCACACATTAACAATACCAGAAACAGCGCACTTTTTCATGCTTTTTTGTGCAAATCGGCCCCGACCGATTTGTCCCTCGGCCGGCTATGAACAACCCC
>PWGV01000204.1 GCA_003554585.1 Halobacteroidaceae bacterium
GCCCGGAGCAGGCCATCCTGGATAATGCCCATATCGGAATGGTTAAAGCCAGCCTTAAAGAACCACCAGTTGGACCGGAACACCGCCAGAAAATTCTGGACATGATCCGGGAGGTTCGGGACAGTCGTCATCAAACCTATATCTATCACCTGCCGCAGCCCAGAAAGGACCCCGTTTATATCAGTTATCCCCTGGAAGATGACGATGGGGCCCTGGCTGCAGCCCATGCCCGTTACCGGGAAATCTGCAATCAAAAACCCCAAAACCTGCCCCCGGAGATCCAGGAAGAGATTGAAAAAAATATTCCCGGCCTGCTGCCCCAGACCTGGAGCAAGCCCGGAACCTGGTTAAACTCTGGTGGGGATTAATAAACTTCTCCCCCTTCGGAACCTGGAAAAGAGTTAAGGTCCCCCGCTTATTATTCCCTCCATAAATCTGGCCCAATTAAGAAAAAGTTCTTCTGCCCCCTGATCCCCAATCTCTCACGCCAGATCTCTTCTTTTGCCCGGATTACTTCCCCGCTGAATTGTTCCGGTTCGGCCAGAAATGGTGTAAGGGCTGACCTGGAAAAACCGCCAGCTCTTCAGCGGGCTTTCCAGCTTTTAATCCAGGACAGGGACCATGTTTTCCCAAAACCCGCGTATGTCCGCATCTATGGCATGGTTTGCAGGTTTGGTCATGGTGGTGTTTCCAACCCCTTTAACGCCTGGTGGCAGTTCCGTCCCTGAATCCGTAGGAGCAATCCAGAAAGTTTGCCTCGATTATGGCATTTAGTATTCGCGTTAATCCCAGTTGAACTATTTTATCTTCCAGAGCGGGTATACCCAGTGGCCTTGTTTTCCCTCAGTCCCTGAGGATATACACCCTTCCTACCGGTTGCGGAAAGTATTTATGGGCCTTTTTCGCTTTATCAGTTTCTAAACGTTGGCGTTTTATTGCTTTTCACACTCATCACATGTTACCTCATCCACACCCGGAGCCCTGTTTTTCTTCAGCATGCAGAACCCTTCCTTCAGAGTCTCCTCGTTCAGCAAATGCGCCAGATTGATAAGTTTAAAACTCCTGTCCCTGTAGCACGTGTCGTTATAAGGTCCAGTGTCGTTTCCATATCAAATTGCATTTCAGCCAATACAACCTTTCCCCGTCTTAGCAGACAGCATATGTTTCCCCTTTACTTTACGTATTGCTGCTAATCCCTTCCCCCTTTTAGACGGTTTCCCCCCTCCGAGCACTAAGGATTAGTCCGACTATCAGGCTATCTTTTCCGCATCCTCCCTTTGCAGTCGTCAATGGATTATCCTCATTTGAATAGCCTGCCCCTCCCGGGTTCCTGACAGTTGGGTTTGTTATCATGCCATGCCCTTAGACCCCGATGAACAGTGCTGCACTCATCATTCCGCACGCAGACTTCCGCCTTTCAGCAGATGAACACTGTCGGCTTTGCCAATAGCGTGAGGGTTCGGGGCTCAATACCTTTACTGTCGTTACGGCTGATAACTCCCATCTACCGACTTCATGCCGTCGGTTGCCCTTTTGCATGGGGTATGGGTGTTAAGGTGGTGGTTAACCTTTGCCTGATTCATAATGGCACTGGAAAGAACTGCCAGGCTTTAATTGGCGCCCTCCTACACCCCACCTCCATTTTCTTCCAGACCCAAAACCCTAATAATTTTGCTCTGTTCTGAACCCCCCCCCCCCATTTCCATTTTTTGGTTGGTACGGGCAAATTTTTGCTTTTTTTTATTTAATGTGGTATTTTATTAATATAGCCTATGGCTAAAAGGCCTGAACATACTACCCTTTTTTACCTAAACCCGGGCTGAAAAAATAATAAAGGAAGGAGGTGAATATTTTGAGGTCCAAAATTTTTATCGTGGTCTTGTCTGCTATTTTTATCTTCAGTATATCCGGTTGTGGAATAGTCCAACAAATATTGGATCAGATTGATATTGCTGATACTTTTGGCGACTTTGCTCCCGATTTTTCTGATGTTCTCCAGGGAACCGGAGATTTATCTAATAAGGCTAAAGAGGCTGTGGATTCCCATGTATCCATGACCATTGAGGTGAATCCCCCCGGCGAAGAGGATAATCTAACAACCCTGGATAACAATGATTATCTGGAAATTACAATTAGTATATCCGAAGTTCCCAAGGAAGAATTTTTTGCTTTCCTGGAGGCAGACAACATAGAGGATGTACCCGCTGAACTACAAGAGGAATGGGAAAAATATGATTACCTTCGGAAAGAAGGCATTTCTAACATTATTGTTTTTGCCAACGGCATTCCTTTTGATGAAATTACTGAGGATGATCATGACATTATCCGGGGCATGATTGATGTCAACGGCAATGAAGGAACCCTGCAGGCCCTCCTGGAATTGGATATTGGAGAAATTCCTTACGAAGGCCCCCTGGAAGTTGGTTTTATCAAAGATGGCGAAGAATGGTTGATTAATAGCTTGAATATCATAATATCCCCCAAAGAAAGCTAAAAATATTTATGATCATGCCTGAAACCGTACCTACCCATTAACATTTGAACAATTTGCTTTTTATCCAGTGGGACAATAACTCCTAAAAAAATATGCTATTGCCCTTTGATGACCGAGCTGGCTCTTTCATCACCTCCTTTACCCCGCCAGAACACTGGTCTGCTTTTCAATAACTAATGACATCACCATTAATCCTGTACCCAAAAAATTGATCCCCCGCCTGCGAATTATTTTTTCTGCATCATTGGTGCCATATCACTCTCCAGTCTGATCTATTTAATAACTAACCAGGTTCCTTTTCAATATTTGCGCTTTATTCTCTCTGCCTGCAACAAATCTAACCATAACCCTGCCCTGAAAAATAAACTTCAAAATTTATTAATGGGAACACTTTTCATCCTTCTGCTGATAGAGTTATGGCAGGGAGCTTTAATTGCCAGAATACTTTACCCTCAAATTTCCTGCTGGGATAAGGTTCTACCGTTTTTTGCCTGTCCCGGTAATATTGCCGGCTCAAGTAAAAATTCAAGTTAAGCTTACAAATATAAAAAATGATTTAATAGGAATGGGCTCAGGCTGGAAGCCAGAAGCCCTTTCTTTTTTAGGCCAGAAAATGACCCCTTATTTTCCTCCTGAAAAAAAAACATTTCAGCAGTTAACCCACCCCGATTTAAATTCAAGAGGTGGTTTTTTTCGACCTTTTTCCTATATTGCAGGTTTATCCCCATTTAAGAACCTGATTTATAGGTGCTAACTACCTTATTCCCCCACCAGGATACCCCGCAAATATAAATCCCGGCTTTCCAACCGGGATTTATATCCGTTTTTTCGCTGGCTATAACTCCTCAGCAATTTTTTGATCAATAACCTCGCCAGAGAAAACCGAAGGCTAACAGCCTTAATCCTAACGCTTCCTGAAAACAATATTTATTCCATCTTCCCTGGAAAAATCCAATCGCCCAGTTCCTTTCCTTTTATTGATAAACTCAAGGGTAGGGGATGTTTTCGTCATCCTGCCACCGAAGGTAAGGATAACTCTCATCTTCTTTTATTGTCCAGATACTGGAAAAATCCCATTCAGGTTGAAAAGTACTGCCCTTCATCATAGCGGCTGTTGTTTTACCCTCGCCCCAGATATTTACATTACCAGTTTTGCTGCTGTCATAATAACAATAATCAATATGGTCATTGCCGAATCCAACCAGCATACCCGCCGGAGCCTGCTGGAAAAAAACATTACCTGCCGCATAAGAATTATACAATGACCCATTATTCCTCCCCACAAACCCCCCAACATAAATTCTGGCCTCAATATCTCCAGTTGCGTAACTATCAGAAACCGTTCCCGAATCCGGATCAGAACCTAGGAAAGACCCATTAAGCCCAACCAGACCGCCAAAATATTGCCCAGCCTTATCTCTTATCTTTCCCCAGTCAACATCGCCATTTGCAAAAGACTGCTCAATGGTTCCCTGATTGTGCCCGCATAAACCGCCTGTCCTCTCTTCACCTTCAATGTTTCCAGCGGCATAGCACCTGATTATAGTCCCTTCATTTTCTCCAGTTATGCCCCCCACCAGGAAATCTCCCCAGACATTGCCCAGGGCCACTGAATCTTTAATACTTCCCTCGCTTGTTCCCACCAATCCCCCGATGCGCCGATATCTGATCTGCAGATGGGTGCCTATCCTTCCCCTGACCTCTACATTCGCCTGACAAAATTCTATCAAACCCTCATTCTGACCGACAAGGCCACCAATCCTGTGATCACCCCTAAGTTGCCCCGAAACAATTACATTTTCAATCTTCCCACAGTTAACACCTACCAGGCCCCCCACTCTGACCTTTCCCCGAATATCAAAATCTTCGATTTCCATATTTTTGATTATTGCATCATTATGAGTTGCGGCAAAAAGCCCAATATAATCTTCATTGGCCCGATTAATCCTCAAATTGACTATTTTATTCCCATCCCCATCCAGAGTACCCATGAAAGGTTCTTTTTCACCTCCCAGGGGGACCCAGCCTGCACCCCCAAAGAAATCTTCTAAATCAATATCATTTTTTAAAATAAAACTCTTATTTAAATGATCCCTTATGAGATCCAATTCTCTGCTGCTGTTTACCCAGAAAGGGTCTTCGGGAGTTCCACTACCTCCGTAAAAACCTCCCGAAAAAAATGCCCGCACGGTTGTATCTTCATTTATAATAACTTCTGTTATATTTTCTGTAGAATCCTGCACCGGTCCCTCCCATTTATTAAATACCCACTTTAAACCTGCATCAGCAGTTGCTACCAGGGTTATCGAATCGCCGCTGGTATATAGATGGGACCCTTCTTCAGGAGTCAACAAGCCCTTCCCTTCACCGATTTCCATGATCAGGGTATACTTGATCCGGGTATCTGAAGGATCAGATGGAGGTCCATCAAGGTAATCAATATTATCACCCAGAGCCTGAACCGTTACGGTATACGAACCAGATCCCTCCTGGACCATATAATCCGAAAAGTCATATTCTTCAACCCCGGAAACAACAGAAACTGCGATAATAGAGTCGCCGTCTTTAAAAAGAATAACCTCATATTCACTGGCATTTGAAACATCCTGCCATTTAATTTTATCTCGATCCCAGTAAGGGCGTTCCACTTTATCCAGTTCTTCCAGGGAAACATCAATAAAAACTGCAGTGATTTCCTTATCGCCGTCCATTAAAATCTTCCATTCACCCTCATCCTCTGTTACCTGAGCCCCGTGGGGCCCATCCCACTCCAAAAACTCAAAGTTTTCTGCAGCAGTAACTTTTAAAACTAGGCTTGTTCCAGCAGGAAAATCCCCTGTATCAGGTTCTACTGTACCTCCTGCCTCTGGTTCAATTATTATCTCTAAAGAATAAGTAACCGGATCAGGGTCACAACCCAAAAGCAATAACAACAAAAACGGTATAAATATAAAGCACAAAATATTCCGACTTTTTGGCCCCAATGCTATCCCTCCCTCCTTTATATAGTTTTGTCAGCAAAAAAACCGAACTTTTATCAACTTTATCTTAGCTTATCAGTCTTTACCTTCAATAATCACTCCTTTCTACAAATTTTTAAGTCAAAAACGCTCCTCGCAGCTTCTTTTCCTTTAACTCTTTCTTGTATTACAATACCATAAAAGCTTATAATTTTCAATTAAAGCTCAATTTTTATTCATAACGAGCCAACTTTTTACCTGTTTCCTGTCTTTTCGCAATTTCGACTTAAAACCGAGTTAATAACAGAATAGTGGATCCTTTAAAAAGGAGCACTATCTTCATAAGTTCCATTTAAATTTTTGATTTTCTCCGCCCGTTTACCGTAGAAATTAGGAATAAAACCCTTTTTCCGATTTTTTGGTCTTAAAAGGAACCAATAGAGATGGTGGAGAATCAGGGCAGTAGAAAGACGCAGTCCGACCCGGATGCTGTTAAAAAATACTGTCCCGGGAACAGACTTGTTTATTAAAAATTTCCTATCATCAGTTCAAACCTTTTTCTTAAATCCGAACCTCTACCTGCCCAACCCTTAAATTAGGGGGCCCCCATCATCCGCCTTTCCGTTGAGTTATTGGGGGAAAAGTGATAGAATGTTTTCAGGAAGTCGGGGGGAAATGAGGTGATTCTGGTGGTTCGTTTATCCCGCAACCCGGAAATGATAAAACTGGGGTCCCAACAAATAAAAGATATTATTTCTGCAGCTGCAGATTGCCAGAAAATTATTGCTCTTTTCCTGTTTGGCTCTTATGGTACGGAAAAACAGACACCCCTTTCGGATGTAGACCTGGCTTTTTTACCCGAAGATGGGGATTTTGAGCTGGAAAAAGAACTCAGCTTTATGAGCAAATTAGAAGAAATAGCAAAGACGGAGGGTATTAATGCGGTAAATTTGAGAAAAGCCTCAATAGAACTGCAAATTGAAATTATTTCCTCGGGACAGCTGCTGTACTGCGGAGATGAGCATCAACTGGCTGATTTTAAAGAACAGGTTATCAAGTTTTATTGTGATATAGAACCCGATTTGAGGAACTTTTATCAGGACTATGATGAAGGTTTAAGGGAGGAGTTTCTTTAATGGTAGATAAAAAAAAGCTCCGCCACAAAATTCAGGTTATCCGGAAACACAAAGAAAGAATAGAAAAGCTTGAGGAACTAA
>PWGV01000140.1 GCA_003554585.1 Halobacteroidaceae bacterium
ATCCATGCCTGCGATTTATTCCAGGCCAAAGTATACGGAAATGTTGCATATAACTTTATTGTTGAAGCTGATCCTTTTGTTGGAAATCATACAACTGATACCTTCTATTTAGATATGAGAGTAGCTCCCGAGGGAACCACTGCCCTGGATGATCCTGGAGCCCAGTATTTTACTGCAGTAGGAGATGCGTTGGTTGCCAGCCATGCAGCGAAAGAACATGGAACTTACCTCATGCAATTCCGGATCCCCTGGAGTGATGTGGATGCAGGTAAATATACCAGCACCGTTTATTTCATTGTAAGCACTCCGTAAAAAAATATAGTTAGTTGAAGGTTAGGAGAATAAAATAGGGGTTGGTTTTTACCAACCCCTATATTTTCTGAGGAGGGACAAAATGGCTAACCCAATTAGAAAGAATAAACTTGCTATAATGGCAATGCTTTTAATGATTATCTTTGCCTTGGGTCAACAGGGGGAGGCCAGTATTAGAATTGAACCAGCCCGTTTTATTTTAAAAGTTCATCCGAGGGAAAGAGATACAGGAGCGATTACCGTTTTTAACAATACAGAACAGACTGTAAACCTGGTAGCCAATTTTTATGATTGGGACCTTGATGAAAATAGTGATATGGTTATTTATGATAGCGGAACCTTAAAAGAAACTTTAGATGGTCTAATCCGGTTTAACCCAAGGCAGTTTATTCTTGAACCCGGGCAGAGCCAGATTGTTCGGTTTACGGTAAATATGCCTGAGACTGGCATTGATGAGGAACCCTTTGAAAGGCGCGGGATTATTTTCATTGAGCATGAGGATCTATTTGAAGAAGAAGAAGGGTTTGGGGCAACAATCAGGTCTATGATTGGAGCAACTATCTATGTTCAGCCAGTTGAATATGAGATGAATTTTGCAGTTATTGAAATGGTGGTCCACGAAACTCCTGATAAACAATACATTGGAGGACTTTTATTAGGAAACCCTTCCCTTGTTCATGTTCGTTTTTTCGTTAATTACCGGGTAATTTCTGCAAGAGGTGAAGAAATTGAGAAGGGGAGTATAACAGAAAAGGTAATCCTTCCCGGACAGGTAAGGCCCTTTTATTTTTTCCTTGAAGAAAATTTCCCGCCCGGGGATTATCGGGTTCTGGTTGATATAGGCTTTGTTGATACGAATTATAATATTAGTGATTCCATTCCTTTTAAAGTTAGTGATTAAGGAAGGGGCTAGGAATATGAGGGCTAACAAACTTTATCTAATTATTTCTCTGGCTTTCCTTACCCTTTTTATTTTTTCCATTGCTCCCCTGGCCGAGGGAGGATTACCTGAAACCAGCCTGGTTTCTCTTGTCATCCAAACTGAGACCCGGGAAATTTATAGGGATTACTTTTTTGAAATACTTGATCTGGGCGACTATATCCTAATGCCTTTGGTAAGCCTTACTAAACCTCTGGAAATAGAAACGTCATACAACCGTGAGGAAAAGAAGTTAAAGGTTGAACACAAGCCAAGTGGAAAAATTGTGGAAGTTGATTTAGGCAGGGAGATTTATATTGATTACCCTGAGTGGGCTAAAGAGCCCCCTTTACTTCATGAGGGGGAATTTTTTGTTACAGCTTCTCTTTTGGAAAATATTGCAGGGGTTGAAATAATCTGGTATCCCCGCAGGCAGGAAATCGTTATAAAAGGGGACTGGCCGGATGAGAATGGCGAAGAAAAGGAACCGCTTTTTAAAGATCCATGGGGAGTAATTACTTTGATTCCGGATACTCAGGGTCCGGAATATTCGTTAGGCTCTTTGCAATACAAGGTTAGCGGAGATGCCCGAAAATCAGTTTTTGGAGATTGGGAGTACTTCAGCAAGCAGCAAATATATATTCATGGAAGGGTAAGGAACTGGGGAGTTTCCCTGGGTCTTTCTTCTTCCTATAATTTTTCAACTTTAACCGGGACTATCAGTTTTCCTCTTGTCCGGGCAATTTCACGTGGAAAAAACCACCAGATAATTTTGGGGGATAGTCGGATAGATTTTCCTGGAACACTGGGGAGGGATAATTTGCGGGGGCTTTATTTCAGTTCCCCCCAGTTCCTTACAGGGGGAAAACAGCCCTTATATACTGTTTCAGGACCTTCCGAAGAAGGTTCTTTTGTGAGGGTTTTTCTAAATGGGGTTCTTTGGAAGGAACAAATGGTTGGAAAGGATGAGATGTATTTTTTTCCCAGTATTCCTCTTGTTCTTTATAGAATAAATACAATTAGGCTGGAGTTAATTAAACCCGACGGAACAAAAGTGGAAAAAGTTGAGAATATAGTGGGATATCCAAAGGTTTTTGCGGAAGGGACAACTGAAACGGTTCTTGCCGGAGGTTTATATGGTAAACCTGAGGATCCTGATGGAAATATGATAGGGCTGATTTTTAAGCATTCTTTTGCCCCGGGTTTATCCCTGAGTATTGAAGGAGTTAGAGAACAAGAACTGACATCAATTGGTTATGAAGATCCGAAAGTAGGCCTTATTTCCGGTTTTTCCTGGAGGCCTTTTGGAGGGACGGTTATCGGATTGGATTTTTTAATGGGGGGTTATACGGATTCTTTGGATTATGGTTTGCGGGGTTCATTACTGCAGGGTTTTAAAAGAGCCCACTTTGAAGGAACTTATTCCCATATACAACCTGATGTAAGACTTTTAACTCAAGAAATCCCGGGACAAAACCTTTTCTTAGAAGGAGCTTATGATATTTCGGATAAATGGGGTATAAAGTTAATAGGAGATTTCCGTTATTCCCTTCCCGAAATGGTTTACTCAATCCAAAACAGAGGAGTTTTAGGAGTTTATTATAAAAATCAACCCCGCTATTCTACTTCTCTTTCTCTTATAGGCGGAACGAGGGAGTTCGACCTCGAGATCTGGAACGGAGAATTTTTGCGGGTTAATTCTATTGATGGGGGACTTAATTTTTCTCATTCCCAACGCCTGCAAAACTTTGAAGGAAGCATTGGCCTTAACTATCTAGCCAGCCAATTAACATTACCTGAAGGGGAAATTGTTTTGGAGGAAAATTTAGGGATTAAGGGGAAAGCTGCTTATTCGCTAACAAAATCCCTGAGATTATACGGAGAAGCGGATTTAGATGCAAAGATTGTTGACCAAAGTGTTGATGATTTGAGTATAGATTTGGAAAGCAGTTTGCGGTATATCCTTGGCAGCAACACCTTTTTAACGGGCCGAGCAGTTTCGGAGTTAAACATCCAGGAAGGCCAATACCAGGAACTTGAACAGGGTGATTCCCGTTTAGAATTGAATTTACTTCACTTTTTTGGGGCAAATTCATCATTTCGCCTAGGTGGAGCTTACAACTGGTATCCCAGCATTAATGCATCTCTTTTTTCTACAACCATTGGAGCCTCTCACCGTTTTTCTGACAGAAGGGGAACAATTAGTTTGAATATGGGTTTGAAATCCCCGGTAGGAGAAAGGGATGATTTTCAATTTACGAGTTCGGTAAACATGTCCTGGGTTTTCCAATCAGGAATAACTGCGGAGATAACCGGTGCCAGAACCTATCGGACAGTTTTTGAGGATATTCCCGAGTATGGGATTTCATTTGGTATTTCCCAAACCCTGGGCTTTGCATCAGGTAAAACTGTCGGTCATAGAACCGATTATTTCGGGACCCACAATTCCTTTATAGGTGGTGTAGTTTTCTTAGATTTGAATGGTAACGGCATTTATGATGAAGGAGAGCCAGTAATCTCAAATGTTTCCATGGCCGCGGGAGGTAGAAGGGTGAGAACCAATTCAGAGGGTGTTTTCATGTTTGAAAGCCTTTTCCCAGGAGTTTACAGAGTTGGGGTGGATGAACTATCCCTCCCGGTTGATTATTCCATTGTTACCTCTGAAAAAATTGTGGAGGTGAGAGAAAACGAGAACTTCTTTTTAAACTTTGCCCTGACAGTAAACGGAGTTATTTCTGGAAGGGTTTTCTTTGACAATAATCAAAGTGGAACATTTGATCAAGGTGATGAACCCCTATCTTTTGTAGGAATTTATATCGATACTTTGGATCGGGTATTCTATACCAGGCGTGATGGCACTTTTTATATTGAGAATGTTCCTCTGGGGAAACATAATCTAAAAGTAATGTCTTCTACCCTTCCTGGTTTAACTTCTGTTGGGGAAAAGAGCGAGTTTTGGATAGAAATTACTAAGGAAAAGCTTTTCGCGGAAGGAATCGAGATCCCAGTGATTTATGATTTTGGGAATTGATTAGCGATTTTAGACCGACAAGAAGTAGTTTAGAACTTTTATCCTCTGAATTTTTATGATTTCTGAAAAAAAGGGAAATCAAGGGGAGAGGAACCCATTTTTTCAATTAATCAAGATTTTGGTTAATAAAAGGTGTCAAAAATCTATTTTAATAAGCAACTAACAGGCATGGAGGTGGGTTCGGTGGTCAAAAAAAATTATCCAATTTTAATCTTCTCCTTTGTTTTATTCTTCTTTTTCAGCAGCAATCTGTTTTTTCTAAACAGTAATATTCGGGCTGAACAACTGGAAATATCCTTTGCCCACCTGATAATATTATCGGAAAAAGAGATATTAAAAGAAGATTACTTTTTCCAAATACTCGATAAAGAAGACCATATCCTCATTCCTCTAATGGCCTTTTCGGAAAGGATTGGTCTTGATACAGAGAAATTAAGGTTAAATTATGTTGAGCAGTATTCGATTCTGCTTTTTTTTGACGAGGAACTCCCTGACCCCGGACCGGGTTTTTACCCTGAACTTTCTCAGTGGGGGATTGAACCCTATATCGTTTACGATGAAGATATATTTGTTTCCCCCGGTCCTATTGAAGCTCTGACCGGGTTAGAAATAACCTGGGATCCGGTTGGGCGCGAACTAAAAATTGATACCACCAATTTAAAATTCGAATACTGGACCATAAAGATGGAGGATTTAATTGATCCCCGTCCCCCAGAAGTTGAGATAATACCTGATATTGTTGGGCCTGCTTTTTCTGTGGGTTCCATTCAGTATAGAGTAGGAATTGAGTATAAATGGGTTGATGAAACCGAACAGGATATTTCTTTAGAACAGACCCTTTATACCCATGGACGAATTGGAGACTGGGCTTTTTCTATCGGTGAAAAAGGGAGCTATGTTTTTGAAAAAGGAGATTTCGATTTTTCCCTGCCCCTGCTCAGGCTGCGCTATACTGAGGACGACCAAATAATTATTTTAGGAGACACAAGGGTTTTTCTTCCCCAAACCCTGGGGCGTCAAACCCTGCGTGGTTTTTTCTTTCAATATCCACAGTGGCAGGTCAGCACAGTCCGTTCTTTCACCTCCATTTCCGGAGAAGCCCAACCGGGAGATGTCGTAAACCTTTTTGTTAACGATAGGAGGGTTGACCAGGCTTTTGTATACCGGGGAGAAAGGTCATACGATTTTGATAATGTTCCCCTCACTGTAAACAGGGCTAATAGGATCCGGGTTGAGATTAAAAGCTTAGATGGGAGTATAACCGAAATGGAAAAGGTAATACCGGGAAGCCCGGATATCCTGGAGGAAGGAACCTGGGAATATTTGGTTTTTGCAGGAATGTATGGAGGGAAGGACGGACGAGATTTCAAAGGAAATATAGTCGGCCAGGAAATTAAGTTGGCTCTGTCCGAAAATGTAAGCGGGACCTGGGAAATTGGAGGAAGAAGTGCTTTTCCCACGACTGAAGGTGCAGAAAGCCCTGTTGAAATAGGAAGTGTTTTGGGCCTTTCCTTCTTGGCGGGAGAGCTCCCCATGGTCCTATCCTTGGACTGGCTTGTGGGAGGAGAATGGGGAAACCTGGCCCAGGGGGGTAAGACTTCTGCCCTATATGTGCTGCAGGAAGGTTTCATTGAAGCAGTTTTTTCCTATGTTCCTCCTGAGGTTGCAGTTGGAGTAAGGGAAAAAAAAGGAATTAACCTGGAACTTGTTTTTGATTATGATCTTTCGGAAAAATTTGGACTGACCGTTGGTGGTGAAATTTTCCGACCCCTCGAGGGAATGGACCCCCAAAAAGGGGAAAGGGTGGAAACAACAGTTGTTTACCGGGATGGCAGAAGGTTAACCCTTTCCACAACAGGTGCATTGGGTCACTGGTTTTATGTTGATAAAGATTCCCTGGGGCAGGAAAGGGAAAATAATCTAATTGACATGGAGTTAATCCTGGAACAGAGGTCCTTTTTTACCGGAGGTTCGACGAGAAACAAATTAAGCCTTCTGGGGGGCTATCTTTATCCCGGGGAAGAAAATCCATATCTCCTTTCAGCAGTTGAACTGGACCTGGGGGTTAATTATAATCTTTCTGGAACGGTTTTACTTGCAGGTAGCAGCAGCACAAAAGCAACCTGGGTGGGAAGTGAATTTGAGGGCCTGAAAGGCAAAGGGGACGTTAGGGTAAGAATTGCTGCCGGGGAAAACATGATTATAACCGGAACAGGTCTTATCGAGGGCAAGGATGATCAGGAAAACGGGAATGTTTTTGAAGCAGAAAAGGCAGAATTGGGTATGGCTTCAACTTACTATTTTTCTCGCATTTTCCACACCACCGGTGAGTTGAAATATACCTGGCTCTTACCAGGGGGTGATGAGTTTTATACTGGTAGACTCAGTCTTTTCTATAACAA
>PWGV01000170.1 GCA_003554585.1 Halobacteroidaceae bacterium
GAGTGGTTTTTGGTACCAGAATTGCCCTTTTGGTTTCTCTCCTGGCGATTTCTTTTGCCACCCTCCTGGGGCTTACCTTCGGCATTATTTCGGGTTTCGCCGGGGGGAAAATTGACAGTGCCTTTTTAATCTTTTTTGATATTATTAAGTCTTTCCCGGCTTTGCTTTTAGCCATTACCATTATTGCCATAACGGGACCGAGCCTGCCGATGCTGATAATAATTATTGGTATTACCCGCTTCCCAGCCTATTCCCGCCTGGTTAGAGCTCAAACTCTCAGGGTTAAGGGCCACGATTATATCCTGGCAGCAAAGGCCCTGGGGGTATCTGTCCCCAGGATCATGCTAAAACATCTCCTGCCCAACGTTTTGGGGCCCGTATTCATCCAGGCGGCGATGGATATTCCTATTGTCATAACCTTTGAAGCAGGCCTTAGCTTTTTGGGACTGGGAGTTCCTCCGCCAACCCCAAGCTGGGGGTCAATTCTGCGGACCGGGTATTCCTTTCTCCGGATTGCACCCTACATGGTTATTTTCGGAGGTGCGGTTTTGATGCTGACAACCCTTGGTTTTACACTGATGGGAGAGACCTTGCGGGACTTTTTGGATCCCAAACTGCGCAAAGTTGTTTAAAAAACGAGAAAATAAAACCCCGGTTTAAACCAAACCGGGGTTTTTTATGGCCTGAAGATTTTTAATGTAATTCTAGTTAAAAAGAAAAGGGTTTTATAAAAGCAGGAGGAAAGTCAAAGGGAGAGGGAATTCAAGGGAGCAAGTTTATTGGAGGATATAAGATTTTTAAGAAACTAAAATTTCTTTTTAGTCCAGACAGAAAGGGGAAAAACATGGGAGAAGGAATTGATAAGAAGAGGATGAATTTCTTGCCGGCTGAAAAAATAAACCTGGAAAAATTTGATTGCAGGGGAAGGATTTTGGATATTGGTGGAGGAGGAGAGGGAATAATTGCCCGGAGATTCGGAGAGAGGGTAGTGGCAATTGATTTGAGCAGGGAGGAACTGGAGGAAGCTCCAGTAAATGATGCCCTGCGGATTGAGATGGATGCCCGAGACCTCAAGTTTTTAGATGAGGAATTTCTAACTATCACCTCTTTTTTCACTTTTATGTACATGAGCCCCGAGGACCAGAAAAAAGCAATCCGTGAAATTTTCAGGGTAATGAAAACAGATGGAGAATTTTTCTTGTGGGATATTGAAATAAAGCCCCACGATGGAGGAGAAAAAGATGTAATCGTTATTGAGCTCACGGTAACCATAGATGGGGAAGAAATTAAAACAGGTTACGGTGTATACTGGCCGGGCAAAGAACAGTCTCCGGAGTCTATAGTAAAGATGGGAAAAGAAGCTGGTTTTCGAATAGTAGAAGTTGCGGAGAACCCCAATTCTTTTTTTGTGAAGATGAAAAAATAAGGTCGATTTAAAGCTTGGATATAATTAACTTGGTAGAGCAGCATTGACTAACAACCTTAAATAAAATAGAAAAGGAGAATCTGTGAATGAATTATTTTACCCACCTTAACTGTCCCAAGTGCAGCAGTACTTACGAGAAAGAAAAACCTGTAAATCTGTGTAAATGCGGCAGCCCTCTCCTGGCAGAATATGATCTGGAAAAAGCCAGGAATTTTGTTAAAGAGAGTTTGCAGGGTCGGGAGAATAACATGTGGCGGTATAGGGAGCTTCTTCCGGTGGTTGACACCGAGAATATAATCTCACTGGGTGAGGGATTTACGCCGATTTTTCCTTTCCAAAGCCTGGGAAGAGAACTGGGTTTGAGAAATCTTTTCTGCAAGGACGAAGGCCTAAACCCCACCGGTTCTTTTAAAGCCCGGGGAGCGGCAGCAGGCATCTCCAGGGTCCTGGAATTGGGGATTAAGGAAATAGCCATGCCCACTGCCGGAAACGCGGGAGGAGCCTGGGCGTCCTATGGAGCCCGGGCAGGCATTAAAACACATATTGCAATGCCTTTAGATGCCCCGGAAATAACCAAGACCGAATGTGCGGTTGCAGGCGCAGAAGTTTACCTGGTTAGGGGAAATATTGCCGATGCCGGTAAGATTATCGGGGAAGGGGCCAAAAAATACGGCTGGTTTGAAGTATCAACCCTGAAAGAACCCTACCGGATTGAAGGGAAAAAGACCATGGGATTTGAAATTTTTGAGCAAATGAAGTGGGATCCCCCCGATTATATTTTCTACCCCACAGGTGGTGGAGTGGGTATTATAGGAATCTGGAAGGCAATTAAGGAAATGGAGCAGATCGGGTGGATTGAGGGGGAGAAAAAACCAAAGATGGTTGCAGTCCAGGCAGAGGGTTGTGCCCCAATTGTTAAGGCCTGGGAGACAGGTAAAGAGTTTGCAGACCCCTGGGAAGATCCCCACACCTTAGCAGCGGGAATTAGAGTTCCCAGGGCACTTGGTGATTTCCTTGTTCTCCAGGCCCTCAGGGAATCAGGAGGAGCTGCCCTTGCAGTAAGTGATGAAGATATTTTAGGAGCAATGGAAAAAACCGCCCGCTCCGAGGGGATGTTCATCTGCCCCGAGGGAGCAGCAAATATTGCTGCCCTGGAAAAAATGGTTGCAAGGGGGCAGATTAACCCCGAAGACAGGGTGCTATTATTGAATACAGGGGCAGGGATAAAATACGCAGAAGTATTAAAATATGGCTTTCCTGTTCTGGAAAAAACTGCCCGGCTCTAAATTTTTATTAATTGATGAAAAAAGCTCGCTGTTTTTGGTGAGCTTTTTTGTTTTTAGAGGAGGTTTTTTTGATTTATTGTTTTTTAAGAATTTTTTAACTTGGGTGTGCAGATTATATCTCCAGGCAAAACCTGGAAAAGATGTTTATAAATATTAGTTAAGTTCAGAAACTCAATGTAGATAATAAATAAAAACTCATTTAATATCATCAGGGGAAAGAAACCATTGTAAACAGGAATGAATCCGGATTAAGGCCTTTTAATTATTAAAGGAATTTGCAGAAAGATGCAGAAGATTCACCTTACAAAAATAAAAAAAGATTTTGTTTTTAAAACAAAATCCTGGTTGACAACATACTCTTTTTTGAAAGTGGTGATTTTTATGGGGGGGAAAAGAGATAAAACACTGCAAATATATACTCTTGGCCCCTTTGAAGTCCGGAGGGGAAAAGAAATTATCTCTCGGGCGGAACAACGTCTGAATAAAAGGTGGCGCTTTTTTCAAATACTAATTACTTATAAAGGAAAAGCATTATCATCCGAGCAGATGTACAAATATCTAAACTTAGAAGAAAGCGTAAATCATCCAGAGGCCTTAAAAAGCCTTGCCTTTTATCTCCGGAACTCATTGAAAAGCGGACTGGTATCTCCAAGTGATGAACAGTATATAATCAGTTCGCAGGGCAGATATATATTTAATGAAAATTCGGATTACTGGCTTGATGCTGAAGAATTTGAAGCTTTATGTATTAAAGCTTCTACTCTGGCCTGGGATTCTGAAGAAAAAGCAATTGAAATCTACAAAAAAGCCCTCTCTCTTTACAGGGGTAATTACCTGGGAGATGTACCTCATTCTCACTGGACCATTCCCCTGAGGAACCATTACCGGGAACTTTACCTGCGCGCAATGCTTGCCGCAAATGATTTATTGCGAAAGGCGGGAAGATACGAAGAGGCCTGGGAGCTCTGTGAAGGTGGACTGAGGATTGTTCCCCTTGAAGAAAAATTGCACACCAGTTCCCTGGAGGCTCTAATTGATGCGGGGAAACATGGTCTTGCCCTGGTCCAGTTTGATGAGGCAACCGCTCTTTTCCGTGAAAATGGTTTGAATATCCCGACAGAAATGAAAATTATTGGGGATAGGCTAAAGCAGAGCAATAAAATTCCGGGAGATCCGGAAAATATGCTGGGCCAGCTCCAGGGTCGGAGAAAGTTTGATGGGGCCTTTGAAAGCTGTGTGGAAACTTTTTCTGCGATATATGAGCTCGAAAAGGCACGAAGCGAACGAGGAGAAAGTTCTGGCTATTTAATTTCCCTGGACCTTAACGGAACATGTACTGAAGCAGATGTTAAGAGAGTGGGACAGGCACTAAGGAAAACCCTCAAAACCAGCCTTCGAAAAGGAGATGTTATATGCGGTTGGAGTCCCCGAAAATTTTTGGCCCTGCTGCAAAATGTTTCCTCAGAGGAGATCGAAAAAATTATAAAGAGGGTTGAACAAAAAGCTTCCGGTGAAATAACCGAATGCCCTTTGGAAATTCAGAGCAACTGGGAAAAAATTTAAAATTCCCGAAAGAGCCCTGCCGGGGCTCTTTTTTTGTTATAACCTTAATCTAACCTGATTTTAACCTTGTTATAACTGACAGTTTGAAATGGTCGTGCTATACTTTGGTTAACTAAGGTATGAAAGGTTATTATTCGAAATGCTCAAGGGACCAGGGGGTAATAATAATGGGTAAAGGGAAGGGTTTTTCTGGAATTGAACCGAGTTTTGCCATAAGAATTACCTCCCAAAACTCCGTTGATTGGCAGGGAGAAATAGAAGATATGGGGACCGGATATTTAAAAGAATTCCATGATGTTATCGAGTTGACCAATATCCTGGAAAAATGGACCCGGAAAATAAATCCTGCCCTATCCATGAAAAACTCAAGATCCTGGGACCGTGACGAGGGCTCAATTGATAAACAGGGGGAATTTCTATTTCACTTTATGCGCAGGCTTAAGCCCTTTGATAATGAATGAAGGAGTGAATATATTGCCCCAAAAATTGGAAGAAAGATATAAAAAAGTCGGTTCCACAGATTTCTTAATCCGCATTCAATTTCGCCAGCACTCCACCTGGCAGGGTGAAATTCAGTGGCTGGGTAAAAAACATGAAAAGCGGCGGTTTTTTAGGAGTTTCCTGGAAATGATTATGCTCATTCAGGAGGCCCTGGAAAAGGAAGGGAAGATTGACACAGAAATTAATTTTCAGGACTGGGAAGACTTGACCGGAGGAACTTTATTGGAAGGGAAATAGGCCTGTTTGAAATAAAAAGGCTGAGGTGAAACCTGATGAAAGGCAAATTAACCTTGGTGATGTTAGGAATTTTAATCTTATTTGCTTCAACGGCAGGAGCGGTTGGGCGACCAGCAATAAATTTCGGCACTTATATTGCCCCGGAACAAGTTAGTAAGACGGTGGCAACCCTTGTGCCCCTGGTTGATAGCAGGGTTGAGTACCTTGAAGTGTGGCTGGAAAGCAATCTGGCCACAACAGATAAAAGGCTAACCCTGGAAGGGCAGCGGTTGAAGTTGGAGCTTCCCGGGGGAGTATACCTGGTGGACCTGGACCAGGTCACTATTCCCACGGACCAGCAACTGCTGACCGATGATAATACAACCGCCCTGCCTATGCTTATCAATTATACAGTATTTCCAAATGATCTACCCGGAATATACCGGGGAGTCTTGGTGGTTAGGGAAATGGGACCCGAAGGTTTAATTCAAGAGAACAGAACTCCCTTACAACTCGAAGTGGATTATTGGGTTAACATAAAAACGAACATGGAAAATATTTTGCTTGGTGGATTTTCATCGAAAAACGGGATCCTGGTCAGTAATCCGGGAGAGGTTTGGGTTGCTTCTAATGTCCCCTGGAAATTAACTGTTAAGCTTTTTGAAGCAGATGAGCTGAGTAAAGGCAACCTTGAACTGATTATATTATCCTCCGAGGACAGCGAATTTATTAAGACCAACCAGGAAGCAGTAAAACTTGGCCAGGCACCAAAAACTTTGGCGGAAGGAAATTCAACCGTTGGCCCCTCCGGGAAATACTGGGTTCCAGTTTCGTTCATGCTGCAGCTTACAGATTATCATCAGGTTAGTGCAGGTATAATTCCATTCTCAATGGGCTTCAGTGTTGAACCGAATTTAGATTAAAAATTAGGGGGTGGTGCGAAAAAGGAGGATTGGTAGGGAGAGATAAGTCCAAAAACAAATTCTCTCGTTGGAGGTTATGAACCTGGACCTTCTAATTGGTCACCAAAAAGGTGCAGGGGAGCCAGTGGTGAAACCGGCCAGCAAAAAAAAGGCCTAAAAGCCAATGAGGAGGAATTTATTAAATGAAAAAAATGCTTGTTATTTTGTTACTGGTAAGTGTGGTGATGATGTTATCTGTTGGAGTTTCTGCTAATTTTGGGCCGTTATTTACAGAAAAGACCGGGATTTTCGAAAACTTCGACGCGTCCATGTTTAGCGGTTACTGGTTTGCCACAACTGATAGTGGTTCTAAGTATAACATTATGTCCTTTTCCAGAGGCAATCAACCGTCCCCCGCTAACTGGGGTGACCAAACTGCTACAATTATTGTAGGTGCAGATGCTTTTATTCCCTGCTATCTGGAACTTGAACTCCGTGGGAACTGGGGTTACTCCAAAATTAAAACCATGGGTCCAGATATTGTAGATAACCCTGCTGAAGTTCAATTTGGCAACTATCCCAATGTAATGAGGTTCCATCCCAATATTGGAGGCCTGATGGATGGTTCCTGGGCTTTTGTAGATTGGCAAGCACTGGAAGGCCAAGAATTCTCAA
>PWGV01000156.1 GCA_003554585.1 Halobacteroidaceae bacterium
CAAGAAAAATACAGCCTTTTTTTAATTGCGGTTTTTACATACCAAAGGGTCCGAAATGTAGGTTATAATCACCCTGGTGGAGATTTTAGACCTCCAGGAGGAAGCAGCTCACGCGGTTTATATGGCCATGAACCCTCCCCAGCAAGGAGGCAGGGCTGTAACCGCAGTTACTGCTGATGCACCTGGTTTTAATACCCTTTTCACCTCCGCAGGTCTGGTCTGGACACTTAACAATATTATCGGGGACGGATATATCGGAACTAACCATGACGGATATTACCATCCCCGGATGATCCGCAGGGTACCATCCCTGGAAAATGGTTTAATTCAAATTAATTCTGATGACTCCATGTCCATAACCTATGAACTTCGTTCGGGAATGAAGTGGCATGACGGCGAACCGGTTACAGCAGACGATGCCAGGTTCCAGTGGGAAGTCATGACTTCTGGCGCCCCCGTTACCTCATCTTACTATGAAAACAATGTCCAGGAAGTTGAAATCCACGATGACCTTACCTTTACAATCCATTTAGAGGATGTCGTCGGTAATGCCCAATTCGGTTCTTCAGGTTACGCTTATTACTTCGGGTGGTTCCAGCTGCCCGAGCATAAATTCAAAGAGTCCTTTGAAGAAGCCAAAGCCGCGGGCAATTGGGATTCGTTTGTAGATTTTGTAAATCAAAATCCCATCATGACCGGGCCATACAAGTTCAAGGAATATAGTGAAGGAGAAAGAATCGTCCTTGAAGCCTTCGAAGATTATTTTATGGGCCGACCCAATATCGATGAAATCGTTATCCGAATCGTCCCCGATACAGATGTAGTTTTTGCTTCTACTCTGGCGGGTGAAATTGATTTTGGCCGATACACTCTTACCCTGCAGCAAAGCCTTCAGCTTGAAAGGGAGCGTACCGAGCTATTTAAAACATATTACACTCCTAATGTTGCAGTAGATATGCTTTTCTTGAACTTCAACGATCCCGATAATTTATCTGAACCCCACCCGCTTTTTGGTGATCCCCGGGTTCGTCAGGCCCTACTTCTGGCCCTGGATCGGGATAGGCTTAACCAGATCGTCTATTTTGAAATGGCTGACCCCGCTCATACCTGGATTACTCCTCTTCATTCAATGCGGGAAGCCCTGGACGGAGCAACCGAATACCCATATGACCCAGACCAGGCCCAGGAACTATTGGCAGAAGCTGGTTGGGAAATGAATCCCCAGGGCTTTTTGGAAAAGGATGGTCAGGTTTTTGAATTCGCTCTGGCTGGTATGGCCGGAAGCCGTGAACAGGAAATAGCTTCCCAGTTGATTCAAGCCATGTTGCGGTCAATCGGAATCTCGGTAAAAGTTGACCTCAAACCCGCCCAGGTTGTCTGGGCCAACGTAATGCCCTACCGGGAATTCGATGCCCTCCTAAGCGGATGGGGTTACGGAATTTCCTGTGAAGCCCTGAATTACTGGCACACAAGCAGCATTCCTTCGGAGGCTAACTCCTGGGGTGGTACAAATTATGCTGGCTGGGCCAATCAAGAAAACGACGAAATAATTGAAAAAGCCGCAAGAGAATTGGACCCTGAGCAGAAGGCCGAGCTCTACCGGGAGCACTTTGCTCTCTGGACCCACTATCTTCCCGTCCTACCGCTTTATTCAGCCCCAACTCCCCACTTTGCTAAAGCCGATATTAAAAGCTTCAATTCAGGTTATGACAATGGATTGGGCTGGATAATCCACAACTGGTATTTCCAGCAGTAATTATAAAGGGGGGGATTATCTCCCCCCCCTCCCAAAAATTTTTATCCCACATTACATTGTAAAGGAGTATCATAATGAAATTTGAAGCCCTGGAAAAACTCATCCCAGAATATAACCGTTTTTTTACAGTTGATGAACACAATGAAAGGTCCTTTGAGCTGGCGAAAAAATTTCCCGAAAAAGTTCGAATTACCCACGAAGGAACCTCAAGGGCCGGAGAAAAAATTCCGGTTCTGGAAATCGGAAATGGTTCCCGTCATGCTCTACTTTTTGGCTGCCCCCACCCTAACGAACCAATTGGTGCAATGATGCTGGATACTCTTTGTAACTTGCTTGTCCAGGAGGAAAATTTATTAAAAGAACTGGATTACACCTGGCATATCGTTAAAATAATTGATGTGGACGGGACTAGATTGAATGAAGGCTGGTTTTCAAAAAAAGATAAAATTGAAAGCTACGCAGAAAATTTCTACCGTCCCCCGGGTTATAAACAGGTTGAATGGACCTTTCCCATCCAGTACAAAACTTTGAACTTCCAATCGCCCCTTCCTGAAACAAAACTCCTCATGCAGTTAATCGAAACTTATCAACCAGATTTTATGTACTCCCTGCACAACTCAGGGTTCGGAGGAGCTTATTACTATATTACAGGAGATAGCCCCGAATTGTATCCCCACCTGCATAGTATCCCCAAAAAATTCGGGGTCCCTCTTTCTCTTGGCGAGCCGGAAGTTCCTTTTTTCGAACACCTAGCTCCAGCAATTTTCAAATTATTTTCTGCCAAAGAACTTTACGACCACATGGCCAAACATACAGATAAAGATCCAGCCGAAATCCTGCGCATGGGTGCTGGTTCGGATGAATATGCAGAGAGGATCTGTCAGACCTTTTCCCTGGTTACTGAAGTCCCTTATTTTTATGACAGTAGAGTTGAGGACCAGAAAGAACTGGAAATTACCAGAAAAGAATCCCTGCTTGCCAATTTAAAACGCCAAAAAGAATACCTGAAGCTATTGGAGTCAATAATGTCTCTTGCCGGGGAATATATTGATAAAAATTCGCCCTTCTATTTCCCATTACAGGAAATTTTAGAAACCGGAACAGACAGCTTAAAAGCTGAAGAAAACTGGATCCATTCAGATGAAAAACTTAACCGGCCTGCAACAGCCGCAGAGGATTTTGACAATAGAAATGTAGGGGATTTTTACCGTTCCCTTTCCCTGGGTATGCTAAAACGATTGATAAAAGCCAGCAAGGAAACATTTGGTCCTGAAGAAAAACTCCTCAAAGCCTCCAGGGAAGCGGACCAAGCCTTTTCCCAACAGATTAAAGGTCTGAATGAAAATTTAAATTATAAGGCCATACCCATCAAAAATCTGGTTGGAATTCAACTTTTAACGGGGCTTTACACCGCCAAATACGTCCAGGAAAACAGGTGATTTTAATGCAGAAATATATCGTTCGTCGCCTACTCGAAGTTATTCCAATTTTGCTTTTTATCTCCATTGTGATTTTTATAATTCTTAATGCAATGCCGGGTGACGCCCTCCTGCAAATGCGGATGGAAAACCCCCGGTCTTTTGCCAATGATCCCGAGGCCCTGGATAGGTTAAGAGCTCATTATGGTCTGGACCAGCCGGTTTATGTCCGCTACGGGGTCTGGCTGGGGAAAATGTTACAGGGAGACATGGGGTATTCCAGTACCTACCGGGTTCCTGTTTTGAATCTTTTGCGGTCCCGAATCCCCAATACTCTTATCCTTACCGTCACTGCCTGGTTAATTGGTCTGGTTGTCGCCCTCCCTATTGGGATTTACTCGGCGATTAAAAAATATTCAGTTTTCGACTTTATGGCAACGGGATTTGCTTTTGTGGGGATATCCCTTCCTCACTTTTGGTTTGCCTTGATGGCAATAATTATTTTTTCCGTCCACCTGGGCTGGCTGCCCATTTCGGGGATGTCCTCTTACGGGGTTACCGGAACCTGGGATGTTTTTATTGACCGGTTTCGGCATTTAATCCTTCCGGCCTGTATTCTGGGTTTTGTCCAGGTGGCTTACTGGGTCCGGTATATTCGCACGGCTTTAATTGAAGTTATGAATATGGATTATATCCGGACCGCTTATTCCAAGGGAATTACCCGGAAAAAAGTAATTTTCAAGCACGCGTTAAAGAACGCGTTAATTCCCATCATTACTATACTGGCCCTTGATATCCCCTATTTTTTCGGGGGAGCCGTTATTGTTGAAACGGTCTTTTCCTGGCCGGGGATGGGGCGACTCATGTACCAGGCCGTTTTAGGCAGTGACCATAATCTGGCCATTAACTGCCTGATTTTCCTGGCCCTGGTAACCCTTATGTCTAACCTGATGGCCGACTTTTTATACGCATTCGTTGATCCCAGGATCCGTTACAACTGATGGGGGTGTTCAAAATGCCTGGAACTAAAAAAATTAAAACGGATGAACCCGTTCACATAGCAACGTACTGGCAGCTGGTCTGGAGGCAATTCCGCAAACATAAACTGGCCTTAATCGGGGGGATAATTTTTCTTTTCCTGATACTATTCACCGTTATTGGCCCCTTTTTAGTTCCTCATCAATATGGGGATATGAATTTCATGGCCATCTTTGCTCCTCCTCTTACCGAAGAACATCCCCTGGGAACTAATGAACTGGGACAGGATGTTCTGGTTCGGGTAATGTTTGGAGGAAGGATTTCTCTTCTGGTGGGCTTTTTAGCAGCGGGCCTGAGCGTTAGCATTGGAACAACAGTTGGACTTCTGTCTGGATTTTTTGGAGGGAAAGTTGACCGCGTTCTCATGCGTTTGGTGGATGTAATGCTTTCTATCCCCATGTTTCCAGTACTCCTGACCCTGACTCTTGTTTTTGGTTCAGGATTGCGCAACGTAATAGTTGTCCTCACCCTTTTTGGCTGGATGGGAGTGGCCCGACTGGGAAGGGGAACGGTTCTTTCCCTGCGGGAAACTGAATATGTCCAGGCCGCCTGGGCTTTAGGTGCCAGAAATTCGGGAATTATTCTCCGCCATATCTTTCCCAATGTTCTTCCCATCATAATCGTTTCCGCAACCTTGAATATTTCCTTTGCCATTCTCGCAGAATCTTCTTTAAGCTACCTTGGCCTGGGAATTCAACCTCCAACTCCTTCCTGGGGAAATATGCTGCAAAATTCCCTTAATTACATGCTGGGAACGGCCCAGGGGGTTTCTCCCTGGTGGTTAACCTTTTTCCCTGGTTTTTTTATTTTCCTCACCGTCCTAAATATTAATTTCTTGGGGGACGGACTTCGAGATGCCCTCGACCCCAAGGTAATGAAAAAGTAGCGCAACGAAAAAAAGGACCCCTTCACCAAGGGGTTCTTTCAACTTTTATTCTCTTTTCCAGTTGGTATTTTCCCGGAATTTTGCTGTATGAATTAAAAATCCTTTTTTGTAAGGAGAGCTGCATGGAAAGAATCGATTCTTTTTGCGGATTATATTGTGGCGCCTGTGATATTTTCCTGGCCCGCAGGAAGGGAACGCTCCCAGAACTGGCCAGAAAATGGGGCAGAACAGCAAGAGATTTAACCTGCCCCGGTTGTAAAACGGAAATTGTTTCAATTTACTGCCGGGAATGTTCCATAAAAGCATGTGCTCGAGAAAAAAAGCTCGACTATTGTTTCCAATGCTCTCTTTTCCCCTGCGAGGAACTTGTAAATTTTAATAATGACCAGCACCCTCATCATTCCATCGTCCTGCACAATCTTGCTTTAATCAGGGAAAAAGGACTAGGGGAATGGCTTGGTGAGCAGGAAAAGAGGTGGCAATGCCCGAACTGTAATACCGCTTTTTCCTGGTACGATAGCAAGTGTCCTGCCTGCGGTGGAAAGGTAAAAAGCTGCATAGAAGAAGAGGAATTAAGAGGTTAAAAATCCATTATGGGTATTACTTACCTTTGCTCGTCGAACAAACTGGGGGCTTCCTGTTTTTTCCTTTCCTGTTCCAGTCTCGACTTCCCTTTCTCCGTTAAAACCCATAAACCCCTTTTTGCCTCAGGGGAGAGAAAGCCATCTTCAACCAGGCGATGCCGGCACCACATCGCGGTATTTTCCCAGCGAAAACGGTCGGGATGGGAAGAGATTGCCTTGAAATCGTAGTCATTTAACCTGTTCTCCATTTTCTGAAAAACCTTTTTCAAGACCTCTTTTACCGAACCTGCTCCACCAAGTTCCTCAACCGCCTGCAGGATGGGGATGGCAAAATCCTTTTCCGGTGTTTTAATGCCCCGGGGATAGGATTTTCTTTTTTTATCTCTCCTCCTCCTCTTCAGGGGCCCCCGGGAGGTTTTCTCAAAAACACCCTCCCATCTGGTCTGTAAATTTTCCGCTTCGTCCCTTATTTTTTTTATTTCCCTGACTTTGCCCATTACCTTTTTTGCTTTCTCATACTCTCCCTTTTTTAAAAACCCGGCCCCCTCGTCGTTCAGGTTCTCAAAAATATTCTCCATTTCATCAATCAGGTTATCAAATCTTTCAGTAACTTCTTTTTCCGGCACAGCTTATCCCTCCCCGGCAGGATTTGTTAAGAATTTTGTCCGAACTAAAATTTCCCTTGCAGTTTCAAAAGACCTAAGCTTAAAACTCAGTCTTAAAGATAAAGCTATCCTTATTAACCAGGGTCTGGCTTTGTTTTTATAAAGCACTGAGCTTTGATAGAGAATCAATCTCCCGCTCAATTGTCTCTTCTATTTCTTTTAAAAGTTTTTCCTTGGGCTTTTCCATTCGTTCGGTTAATTCCTTTTTAACCTCACCGGTCATTTTTTCCCTGGTTTTATTGATAATATAGTCAATCATTTTCCGGGTGAAAATCTTGCTGGCTATGTTCCTGGGCAGGTTTATCTGCTTGATTTTTTCCTTGGATTTGCGCAGCCCGTAAAAGGGAACTGCCAAAGCGACTATTAAACCGCTGACCCATCCAACCGGGCCAATGGCTACAATGGTGTCAAATATAATAAAAAGAATTATCCCCGAAATTCCCTTGATCAAAATGTCCATCTTGCCCAGGAGACTGGCTTCATAAAGGTCGAGATTGCTTATATTCATCTTGTAATTGGCTTCTTCTTCCCCGGCCCTGATCGAAACCGGCTTAATCCCGCCCCGAGAAATAAACCAGTCCTTGATATCCCGGGAAAGCTTAATCTGCAGCCTCTGCAGGACCTGGCTGATCTCCTTATTTACAACTTCACCCAGTTCTTCTTTACTCATTTCCATTTCTGCGGTGAGCTGGGTTTCCAGTTCGGCGATACTTCCGCCGCTTTCCCTGAACTCCAGTAATTTTTCCCGGATTTTTTCATCCACAACAAAAGTCGCAACCCGCTGGGAGACGTTTTCCACCATATTCTCAATACTCGGTTCGATTGTTTCTTTTTTGATTTTCCTCTCCATCAGGTTGGGCAGATCTTTTTTCAGTTCAACCTGGGCTTTCCGTAAACGCTCCTCTAAGTTGGGCAGCAGAGATAATCCCTGGGAAATTACAGCATAGGGGTTGTCGCTACGTAAAATGGCCTCCCGGGGTAGACCGAGAGTCCGGTCGATAATTTCCGGGACAAAAGGCCAGAGAGAACTACCTCCGCAGAGAATAACCTTTTCCACCTGAACACGGTGCGTTAAAGTTTTCTTTAGTTCATTTTCAAACCACTCCAGGAGGTCGATGGGCTTATCCCCGAGCAACCTGTGTTCCTCCTTACCCATCTCCTGAAGGTGCTTGCGAAACTGTTCAGAAGGAGAATAACTATAAGCCCGGTCCAAAAAATTCTGCCAGGTAGCCCCCTTTATCTGCCCGTAATAGGGAACCCTTCCCGACCAGGTTTCATCCCTGTATTTACTCATGAAATTGGAAAAGGCTTCTTTTAATTCCCGGCAGCGCTGCCAGTGAACAAAAAATTCGGCTCCATCCTTTTCCATGGCTTCCAGGGCTGTGGGATTTTCCCCGAGGAGCCACTGGAAAAAAAGGTCGTCAAAGAGTCTACCTCCCAGCATGCTGTCCCCCCAGGAATCAATTACCTGGAGTTCCTGCATTAAAGCAAAGTCGCAGGTTCCCCCGCCAAAGTCGACGATTAAAACGCCCCCCAGGGTTTCACTGGGAGTAATATCCTGGGTCGATAAATGGTAAAGCAGGGCTCCTACTGGTTCATCTTTTAATTTAATATTGGAAAAACCCGCCTCATTCGCAACCTCTTTCAGGGTCTTTTTATAACTTACCTCGATATTACTGGGCACTCCTATATATACCTCAATATTTTCCCCGGTCAATGTAATCCGGCTTTCCCGGGCGTAGTTCAAAAGGCCGGAGAAAAATTCCCTCGTGGATTCCCTGGCCTTTTCATTGAGGTGAATTTCGGGTTTAAAACCGAGCCTAAGATCCATCTTTTCTCTCTTTTCGGGATCTTCATTGCCCCAGGTCTGAATGGCCTGGGTTCCGATCATGGGCCGTTTTTCCGGGCGAAATAAAACAGCGGTTTCAATTCCCAGGTAACCGCTTTCCAGAAGAATCGGGGTGGATTGCAGGGAATCCGGAGAACAGCGACTTATGAAGGTATTGCTGGTTCCAAAATCAATGGCAACGGTACTTTTCTTTTTCTGTTCATCCATAAGTTTTACTGCCTCCTTCCCCCGGTAATTTTACGGACCATCCCCTTTTTTACCAGTCCACCTTTGAAAATAATGGCTGGTTCTTCAATTCTCACCCGGTCACCTTCCTGGACCTCCCCGAAGGTATCGTACTTTTCCTTCAGGTCCCCGGACCACTTGATTATCTTTTCCTTATTAACTTCCTCTGTACTCTCTAAAAAGGAGGGTTTTCCGTCAAAACCCTCAAACCCCACTTTTTTTACTTCCTGGATTAATTCTTCGCAGGCCGTTTCCAGTTCAACTACCGGAGCCTGGTGCACTCGATAGACTGCTTTAATAACTTCTTCTGGAACCTTTATCCCGGAGTCTTTCTCGAGATCTTCCTGCATTACCTCCTGGGTAGTGCCCAGGTAAAGGATGGCTTCCATCCAGGCAAAAACAGAAGTTTCAATTATTTTGGCAACTTCTTTATTATCTGGATATACCAGTTTGGGCCGGCTGATCAGGGCCAGAAGGGCAGCAAGAGGGAATAACAGGAAAGCCTTGCTGGCTTTTCTGCCGGAAATGATCCTCCAGAAACCTCCCCAGCCGGGAATCAAGCCCATTATTTTTTTAGCCGCCGCCGCCACTCCTCCAATTCCAGCGATAACCAGCATGATATTGCGTCCTTTAGGACTGCGGACGAGGTGGCTAATTCCCCAGGTAGTTAAAAAGGCTCCCCCCATTCCGGTTACGAGGACAATTTCCTGCTGATGGATTCCCGCCAGCCGCAGCAGGGGACCGAAAATTAAGAGCCCGAAGAAAACTCCAATAGCGGCAGCCAGGGGCAGTCTCCAAACCGGAAGCTGGGGATGTCCCTGGGGAAAGGGGATCCTGACCGGGGGCAGTTTGCCCTCCAATTTCTTCAGGTTAAGATTTTCCGCCATTTCATTTTCTGAATTTCCTGAAAGAATTTCCAAAAGAGAATTGAAGGAGTCCTCTTCGACATCCTTGTTGAAATAATCCCAGGAAGTTTTATCTGCTGTTGCCCGTTTGACCCACCTTTCTGCCCAGCGCAGGCCAAGCGTGGAGGCCTTTTGAGCCATTTCTCTTTCTGTTTTTTTCCTTTTTCTTCTGTCCAAAAAAACACCTCCCCGGGTTCGGGAAATTTTTCTTCTTTCCTGGATATAGTAATAATTAAAGCAGAAAATTTTAATTTTGCTAAATTACTCCAAATTAATTCTACCAGAGAATTGGCATTAAATAAAGCAGGGACACAAACCCTGGGAAAATTCCATTCCCAGTGCAGGTTTTTGCCTCTCCCCAAATTTCCACTCCTGACTTTCTTTTACAACAAATAATTCCCTGCACCTTTAAGGGTCAGGAAAAAATAATCCTTCCAGCTTTGCTTTGCGAAGTTATGCGGGATAGAAAAAACCATCCCCCTGCAGGCAGAAAAGGATGGTTTTATTTCGGAAAATGCTACCCCGTCATGGTAGAGGTTGGACTCTGCACCCGACAGAGCCTGGCGTAGAGACCTTTGGCTTTTAATAATTCTCTGTGTCTTCCCTTTTCTACTATTTCCCCTTCCTGGAGGACAATAATCTGGTCCGCATCTTCAACCGTCGAAAGCCGGTGAGCGATTACAATTGCGGTTTTGTTTCGCTTGAGTCTGTTAAGGGCGTCCTGGATCAATTTTTCCGTTTCAGTATCCACAGAAGAAGTTGCTTCATCTAGGATTAAAATGGGAGCATCCTTTAATATCGCCCGGGCAATGGAAATTCTCTGTTTTTGCCCGCCTGATAGCTTAACACCCCGTTCACCTATCTTGGTTTCATATCCATTTTCCAGGCTGCAGATAAATATGTGGGCGTTGGCCAGCCGGGCTGCTTTGATCACATCTTCTTTTTTGGCCCGGGGATTGCCGTAAAGAATATTTTCCCAGACAGTTCCGTTAAACAAAAACACATCCTGTGAAACCAGGCTGACCTGTCCGCGAAGACTTTTCAGGGTTAGTTTTTTAATATCCATACCATCAATTAAAATCTCCCCTTCGTCGGGGTCATAAAACCTGGGAATCAGGCTGGCAACAGTTGTTTTACCTACTCCTGTTGCTCCCACCAGGGCCAGGGTTTGACCAGGTTGGGCTTTAAAGGAGATGTTTTTCAATACCGGAATATCATTTACATATTGGAAGCTCACGTTCCTGAACTCCACCGAACCCTTGATATTGTCCAGTTCCACCGCTCCCGGGTTATCGGTAATCTCCGGTTTTTCAGTTAAAACCTCAACTACTCTTTCCGCACTTCCCAGGGCCTGCTGCAGGCCTTCATTGATCCTCCCCAGGGCAGCAATTGGCTGGTAAAAGATATTTAAGTACAAAAAGAAAGCGACCAGGTCTTCCAGGGGAACCTCTCCCTGAAGGGCCAGCCTGCCTCCAAAAAAGATGACAATAACTGTCCCAATGCTGGAGACAAACTCAATTCCCGGGTGGAAAGCATTGCTTAAACGCAAAGCATCCAGAATTGCCCGGGTGTAGAGGCCAAGAGTTTTTGCAGTACTTTTACTGACCGATTCTTCCTTGGTAAAGGCTTTTATCTCCCGGATCCCTGAAAAGTTATCCTGAAGCAGGGCGTTAACCTCCCCAATTCTTTCCTGGGCTTTTCTGAACCTGGGGCGGGAAATTTTGCTGAATTTAAGAACAAGCCAGGCCAGAAACGGAATGGGAATCAGGGTATAAAGGGCCAGGGTTACGTTCATGTAAAACAATATTAATGAGACTCCGATAAACATTACCCCGTTAACTACAACTGTAGGAATGGCATGAGCCAGGAGCACCTCGAAATTCCGGGTATCATTGATTACCCGGGACATGAGCTCTCCGGTCTGCTTGTCACTGTAAAAACGCAGGGAAAGCCTCTGCAGGTGGCCATAAAGGTAATGCCTTATATTCTCCAGCATGTTCCAGGCTGCGTAATGGGAAATGTATTCGGTTCCAAAGCGGGAAACAGCCCGGATAACATAAATTCCAATAACCAGCAGGGCGAGGAAAGTAACCTGTTCAATCCCTGCCTGCCCTTCAACTCCTTCGGTAACAGTTGCAATTAAAGAGCGAATTGCCCAGGGACCAGCCAGGTTCATTGAGGTTACCAGGATCATACAAAAAGTGGCCAGTAAAATCCACCATTTAAATGGTTTAGCATATGGGAGCAGTGCTTTAATTTCCCTCATGTGGTTTATCCACCTCAACTTTTCCATGTTTAAGTTTTGTAAGAAGTTTTTCTAAAAAAATAAGTTCTTCATCGCTTAAAGCTTCCATTCTTTCCCGGATATTCTCCTGGTGCTGGGGAAAAATGGTGGCCTTCTTTTGTTCCCCCTCAGGAGTTAATTTAACAAACCAGACCCTGCGGTCTTCTACAGAATGTTCCCGGTAAACCCAGCCATTTTCTATCATCCTATCAATAAGGCCGGTCATGTTGCTGGCATTGCACTGCAGTTCACGGGCCAGTTCGTTGGAAGGAATTCCTTCCTGGGGAATATGGTAAAGGGCGTGGAACTGCTGCCAGGTGATGTCGTGATCCTCTAATTTTGTCCGCAGCTCTTTTTTCAAGCGGCTGGCAGTTTTCTTTAAAAGCCAGTAAATTTCTTTATAGCGGGTGGTTTCCATTTTCCTTTCCTCACCCCTTTAATTTAATTCACCTTTAAATATTTCATATATGAATTATATATTAATTAAATAATTTGTCAAGCATAAAAAATGTTATTCTTTCCGATATTTTCAGGGAGCTTCAGTAAAAAAAGGACTCAATAAGAGTCCTTTTTTTATCATCGATTTTTTTATTGCCTATCTAATTTGGACCATCAACCCTTAACTCCACCCTGAGTAAGTCCGGTAATAATAAAGCGCTGGAAGAAAAGGGCGATTATTACCGGTGGTAAAATACCCATTACCAGGCTGGCAGCCAGGAGACGATATTCTATGGCATACTGTCCTACAAACATGGAAACCACAACTGGCATTGTCCTGGCGCTAATACTCGAGGTGAAAAGCAGGGCATAGAGGAATTCTCCCCAGGCCAAAAGGAACGAGATTATCATTACAGAAACGATCCCCGGAACGGACATGGGCAGCAAAACCCGCCAGAAAGCACCCAAGCGGGAACACCCATCTACCCGGGCTGCTTCCTCCATCTCACTGGGAACCATTTCAAAATAATTATTCATAATCAAAGTAACCCAGGCCATGCAGAAAGAAGTATTCATAATTATCATCGGCATATAGGTATCAAGGATACCCATCTTTCGGAAAACTGTAAACATGGGCACCGCAAGAACAATCTGGGCCAGCAACCTACTCCCCAGGATCAATAAATAAGAGGCTTTTTTCCCCGGGAATTTCAAGCGGGCAAGGGAATAAGCACCAAGAATTCCAAAAACCAGGGCAAAAAAAGTGGAAAACCCGGCTACCACAACGCTATTAAATAAGGAGCGCTTGTACATCTGGGCAGCCACTCTTCCCTGCCTACCCTCAACATCCGCAAGACCAAGTAACTGGAAATATCCAATTAAAGAAGCATCCTCAGTTGGAAACATTTTTGGTATTGACCGTCCTGCGATATGGCGCTGGGGGGTAACACTAATTACTCCAAGCCAGTAAAATGGAACCAGAACTGCAAGGAGGATAAGGATTATAAAAGCTCTATGGATAATTTTAGCCCATCCTTTTAATCTTTTTCCGTCCATAATCTAGTTCACCCCCTGATTAATCCTTTGACCGTAGTAGTCGGACATATATTAATGTTACCACTAAAGTTAAGAGAAAAAGTACAAATGCAGCTGCAGAACCGCGGCCCGGCCGCAGGAAGGAAAAGGTTTCCTGGTAAATATAGTAGGATAAAACCCGGGTACTATCTCCAGGACCTCCACCAGTCAGAATATAAATAAGGTCAAAGGAATGGAAGACAAAGATTGTTCTCATGATTAGAGCCACCAGAATTACCGGTTTCATTATGGGGAGGGTAATGTAGAAGAACTGTTTGAATCCTCCTGCCCCATCAACTGTAGCAGCCTCATAATATGTTTTAGGAATTGCCTGTAAACCCGCTAAAAAAATCAAAACAAAAATCGGTGTGAACTTCCACGAATCCACAAGGGAAACCATTCCAATAGCCAAAAATCTCTCTAAAAACCAGTTGAACTCTCCTTCAAGTAAGCCCATTAAGCGGAGGGTAGCATTAACGTAACCATCAGTTGAAGACAAAAACCTGCTCCACATCAAGGCAACAATAGCCGTTGGAATAGCCCAGGGGATTAGAATTACCGTCCTGACGATACTTCGTCCCCAAAAAGATACATTTAAAGCTAAAGCGACAAGCATACCAACTGTCATCTGGATCGCTATTGTAAAAACTCCGAATAACATTGTAGCCATAAAAGCCGACTGGAGGCGGCCCGTTTGAATAATATCAACATAATTTTTCAACCCAACATAACCGAAGTTCGTAATCCCCCGAATATCTTGTGTGCTTTGATAAAGCACAAACAAAATAGGAAATACTGCCGTCAGGAGAATTAAAATAAAGGCCGGGGTCATTAAAAATATCCCCAGCTTCCCTTCACCGATCTCCCGCAAAAAAACTCACCTCCTCCTTATCAGAAAAACCTTTTAAATCCCAAAAAACCAGAACCAAAATCCAAAACATTTTTTTGGGTTTTAGCCATAACTCAGAATTGCACCTTTTAATAATTTAAAAAATAAATCCCGATTTAATTCAAGAGCCACATCAACATTTGGCTCTTCTCCGGTTATCCTGTTAAAATCCACGACTGTCCTACCTGTAGTATAATTTCCTCCCATTTCTATTTTTACCGGGTACTTTTTGCAAACAACAACTTCCGGGACTGCAGCGACAGCAACTGCGAGGGGATCATGCATTGGGGCACCTTTTACCCCAACTCGCTCCTGGTCAATAAAAAATTCAAGTAATTCGGCTACAAAAGTAGCTATTTTTCTATCCTGTCTTTTTAACCAGTCAATATCATCATGTTCCATGATCGCTTGATTTGTAACATCAAGTCCGACCATGGTCAAAGGGATCCCGCTAGTGAAAACGAAACTTGCCGCTTCTGGATCAACCAGAATATTGAATTCTGCTGCCGGGGTCCAGTTCCCAACTCCAGCAGCCCCTCCCATTGATACAATCTTTTCAATTTTTTCTTTGATATCGGGGGCACCGATTAAGGCAGCAGCTAAATTTGTAAGTGGGCCCGTAGTTATTACTGTTACTTTTTCATTCTGTTTTCTTATGGTTTCAATGATTTGCCTGACCCCGTGAACTGGCTCTGGGCTAAAATTCGGTTCAGGCAATGCAGGACCGTCCAGTCCGGTTTCTCCGTGAATTTCCGGCGCAGTTATTAGTTTTCTCAGCAGGGGTTTTGCGTAGCCCGCAGCAACCGGAACCTTTATTTCAGCATAGCTCAAAACCGCAAGGGCATTATGTAATGTTTTTTCCAGGGTTTGATTTCCCGCTACTGTTGTAACTGATAGAATATCCCATTCCTTCCTGGCAAAAGCCAGCAAGAGAGCAATCGCATCATCATGGCCAGGATCACAATCAATTAGAACCAATTTTTTCATCACAACACCCCGATTTCTCCTTTGACTATCTCTTTAGGGTATTTTGTTTTTCCCTGGCAAAGGAAAACCCAATTATATTTACTTTAGGTTTTTATTCGTTATATCCTGCACTCAATAATTTTTTATCTAACAAATTTTAAGACCTCCCAATTCCGACAATAAAAACCCCCTATATCCTTTATTCAGGAGATAGGGGGTTAATTATTAACTTAAGGGCCGGAAATCTCTAATTAATTCTCAGCCCCAATTCCGATAGATTCTATCTCCTCCGGAATTAATTTTAAAGTCCTTCTGCCTCCAGCATCTGTTGAGCTTCTTCTTGGGCCTGATTCAGAGCTTCTTCAATATCCTGCTGCCCTAACAAAGCCCTGTGCATAGCAGGAGTAAAGATGTTGTTCCGGAACTCTGCATACCAGCTCAAATCGTCACTGGGGCGAAGACCAGCGTATTCGAGCTGCTGACGATAAATTTCAATTACGGGATATTCTTCAATGGAGAAACCGTAAGCTGCAGGGTCTTCGTAAATTTTTTCAATAGTTGCTTCGGCCCCACCCTGTTCTCTCATAACTCCAATCGCTCCTTCTTCCCTGTGCATGTAGTCCAGGAGTTTGAAGGACCATTCCCTGGAGCGGGTGGTGGGCGAAATTGCATAACCACCGCCACCGAGTACTGTGTAGGTATCCCTTACAATACCCGGAATATGCCCAACAACGAAGTCATCAACAACGTCGGAGCGTTCGGGATCCTGGGCCATTTTGTGGACAAAGTTCCAGTTAATTTCAAACGGAGCATTCCCAGCAAGGAAATAGTGGAAGTTATCCCAGTCACTCTGTTCAAGAGAGGCCCGGGGGATAATCCCTTCGTCAAGCATTTCTTTCATTAAAGTCAGGGCCTGGACTCCGGCTTCGCTGTTAAAGGTCCACTCGGTCATATCTTCGTTCATCCACTCGCCACCGTGGAGCTTTAGCATAATATCGAACTGGACCATTCCATCTTCGTGGCCTGCCAGATATCCAGGGAAAAATCCGTAATCAGCCAGCCCCGCATCGATAGCTTCCCGGCAGATCTCAAGCATTTCGTCCCAGGTTGTGGGTGGTTCGTAATAGCCGAGTTCTTCCAGCATTGTCTGGTTATAGAAAAACGAAACCGTGGCAGCAGTTCCTGGAAGGGCCCACTGATGTCCATGAGAACTCAGGAATTCCACGGTGATGTCAAAATATCTTTCATTAATTTCGGCAAGGGTTTCTGCGGATACAATTTCATCAAGAGGGACAGCCATACCCAGCTTACCCAATTCGGGGTGCCAGGAGTTACTCATCATGTAGAGATCAAAAGTAGTTCCTCCGGCAATACTGGTTGTAATTTGATCCCAGAGTGCACCATAGGAGAACTCCATCCACTCTACTTCAATACCGTACTTCTCCTCAAAAATCGCCGCACCTTCACCAAACTGGTCCACGTCAATGTCCAGGGCAATTATACTCAGTTTGTCAGGCTTGGGGGGCATTTCATCAGGGTAAGCCTCAGCCATAGGGGCCAAGACAAAGACAAGACCAACAACCAAGAACAAGCTCAGAAGCTTTTTCATTAAATAAGTAACCTCCTTTTATTTAGTTTCTTTTTGTCCCCTTTCCATAAAGAAACTTATAAACTTGTAAAATAAAAGTTAAAATTCATCTACCTTTCATTTTACTTAAAGGGTGTTTCAATGTCAACTTCAATCAGAGCTTTCTTCCTCAGTTGCTTCAAGATTAACCTTTTGCTATGCTTACCTTTTCCATATCTTTTAGATATACTTATAAATACACTTTCTCTAACAATGCAAAAAATTAATTTGAAATTATTAAGGTGAATTAAGTTAAAGAGAAAAAAACCACCGGGAATACCCTCCTAAATACTATGATTGAACCAGAAAGGAAATCTTCTCGATGGTTTTACAAAATTAATTCACCCAAATTTTCTTTGATTTTATGCACTTTTAAGTGAAATTTCAACCAATAAAAGTCCCACCCAAAATTTCAATTTTCTTTTACAACAATATTTTTCCCTTCCTTTTTTCCCTGGTATAAAGCTTTGTCTGCTGATTCAAGCAGATCTTTTGCATTTTCCTCACTCTTTAACTGAGCAACACCAAGGGTTACGGAAATTGGTTCTTTCAGGGGATCAAGCTTTAAACTTTTTACTCTTCCCCGGATCCGTTCAGCAACATTACAAGCTCCAGAAAGATCTATTCCCGGTAAAACAATAGCAAATTCTTCTCCGCCAATTCTCCCTGCCATATCCTCATACCTTATTTCCGATCGGAATATTTCCCCTCCTGCAGTCAGAACACGGTCCCCCACCAGGTGGCCAAAAGTATCATTAACCTTTTTGAATTCATCAAAATCCCCCATTATTAGCGAAAGGGGCCTCTCCTGCCTGTGGGAAAGAGAAACCATTTTTTCTAAAAACTCGGTGAAATGTCTGCGGGTAGCAAGCCCGGTAAGTTCATCTACTTTTAAAAGCTTTTCCATTTTTTTATTTAAGTCCCTTACTTTTCGGGATTCCTTAATTCCCTTAACGATAAAATAGGAAATTAAAACATAAATTGGGGTAACCAGGGCCTGAACAGTAAGGCGGATATATATGCTTTCCCAGATTGGAACTCCATAAACCCAGTTTAAGGCTATGGGAAAACCGATGGCAGTTGTAATAATGTAGGGACCAAGAATTGCTGCGATCAATGATGTCCAATTGAATTTTGAAAACATGTGGTTGAAAATAAAACCCGCGAGGAAACCCCTGAGCATTACTAATAAACCAAAAATCAGGACATAGTTTTCTATTCCGTGCCACAAAAAAACCGCAGCAAAATCAAGAACTCCACCCAGAACCATTCCCCATAGGGGGCCCAGCAAGATTCCCCCCAGCATTGTTATTAGGGGAGGAAAACCAAGTCTAAAACCTTCTTCCATGTTGGGAATTGCAAAAACTATCAGGTTCCCGGGTTGGCCAAGGAAAATTCCTATAACTAATAAAATCAGGCTAACCTTAAGGGCCTCTTTGGAATCGAATAAGTACTCCTGTTTTCTTTCTTTTAACAACCAAAACTTTTCACCCAATTTATTCCCTCCCCTCAATTTACCAGGTTATCCATTTTACCTTTTCAAAACCCAAAAGGCAAATAATAATTCTTCCCATTATTAATCGGAAAAAACCCATAAAATTTTCAGTAAAAACAAAAAAAATATTCCCTCATAATCAGTCATCAAACGATAATTAGTTTTCAAATCCCCTATCTATCTTCTTAAAAACCTTCCGGGATTGACGTGTGGATCCTATAACCACGCTCGTCAAATTTTGGAGTTGCCTGGCCGGGTCCTGCACCAATTTCGAGTAAAAGGTTTTTTTAGAAAATCCTGTATTTCTAATAATCCAATCTATTACTTTGTCGGGATAAGAAGGTCTCGATTCATCGTATATTTCTACTGCTTTATCATAAGTCCTTCCTCCATCCATCCATGATAAACACCCTTTTCTATGATACTTTATAACTTATTTTTTCCGCTCTAATTAATACCAATCTAATTGTTTCCAGGAAAATTCATAAGCATCCTTTTATTTTTCTTAATTTCCTGGAAATAATCAGAACCTTCCTCACTAAGAGACTTTTTTAAAATCCGGGATATGATATTTTCCTGGTTTGTTCCAAACCCTGCAAAAATATACCCTCCGCTTGTCCTCTTAACTTTTTTCAATCTTGTTTTCCGGAAACAGATAATAAGGAAATTACTTTTCTAATTTTTCCAGGAGTTCCTGAGTTCCATATAAATTAAGTTTTCCTATCCTTTTAAAGTGGGGGATATTGCTGGTCATAATAGGAATTTTATTTGCCAAACTTTTTACTGCGATCATCCTATCCTTTGGACCAATTACCTGCCCCTTTTCTCTTAATTCACGCTCTATCTCAGCCGCTATTTGGGCACATTCGCTATCAAAGGGCAAATTTTTCACCAACCCGAGCAAGCTTTCTCCAATTATCTCTCTAGTTGCTTCCGCCTTAATACCAAAAAAAAGTTCAAAAACCGAAATGGAAGAAAAATAAACAGTGTGGTTCTTAATTAATCGTTTCAAAACTTCTGAGGAAACTGGCTTTTTTTCAAGTAATCGATTATAACGCAGGTATCTACTATAAATTCCATCTTTCCCACAACTCCTTAATCCTTTTTTCCATATTATTCGCCTCTTCAGAAGTCAAAATCCCTTCCAGTTTTAAAGCTCTATCTTTGAGCTTCCCCCTATCCTCCTTAGCAAGGTATCCCTCAAAGCCTCGCATACTATATCGGAATACCCCTTTTTGCAGCTAACCGAAGAAGAGGAGCCCGAGGTCATCGGGAATTGAAATGGTTGTCCTCATAAAACCACCTCCTCCAAGATTCCTTAACAAAAAGCCAAATATAAATCAATATGCAGATACATTTAAATGCAAATAATTATGCCCGTGAATATCATATTTTACTTATCAAAACATTTAAATTTTCGCGAACCTTTAATTTCCCGAAGGACTAATAGTCTTATCCTTTGAAGGATAATTTATCTCCTCTCCAGTTTTGGCTAATTGAAATTTGCTTCCTAAGGATTTTCTTTAAAAAAGGGGGCTTCCCTCCTTTTTGAGTTGTGGTTGGGGAATTAAGTAAAAATCCCTTTAAAAACTTGACTTGTAATTCTATGTTTATATAAAAAAAGTAGAATATTTACTGGCGTTCTTTATAAACGTCAGGAAGATTGAAAAACCCCGTTTTTCCGGCGGGGTTTTTCTTTAAATCCGGTTCAATTGTAGTTTTCTTAAATCCCGGAGGAATTTATTTTTTTAAGCATTTTGAATCCTGCCCAGGTTGTAAAACCACCGTACACCAGGAAAAACAATGAAAAAAAAGGAACACTTAACAGGAAAAAAATTGCCCCCACAATGTATAAACCACCAAATCCCAGGGCGAGATAGGCTGACCGTTTTTTAAATTTAGACAATCCATAAACCAGGAGAAACTTCAGCAATAAATAAGGCATAAAAACTATTAATAACGCCAGGGAGAAAAATCCAATCATGGTTCCCATTTCTCCAGCAATAATCCCATGCAACCCTAAAACAAAGATAAAAATAAAAGCAGGGATACCAATAATAAGTTCAATTATTCCAGTTACAAGCAGGAAAATTCTTTCCCAGGAGTAAACCTTTTCCCCTGGTGTTTTTGACCTATTTCCAGGGCTTTTTCTCTGGGCTGCAAAAATCTTTATTCTGGGCCACAAGAAAACCAAAAGACCAATGAGAATAAAAAAACAGGCCAGAACCAATCCGAAAACATCAAAAGCACCTTCTTCGGAATAGCTGCCCATTTCTAAAAGAAACCCGATTAAACCGAACAAAATCAAACAGAAACTAATAATTATCCTAATCATATTTGGATACCTCGTTTCAAAAACCAGAAATAAATGATTTAGCTCTTTTCTTTTGGGTCTTGGCCTATTGCTTTATTATTTTATCCGCTGCAATTTTTCCCGTAAGAATGGACATTGGAACTCCTGCGGGACTATGAGCCCACTATCCTGCCTGGTAGATTGTATCAATTGGGGTAAATACTGATTTATCGGATAATTGAATTTTATTTATAACCGGTATAGGATTTTCAAATGACCAACCCACTATCGCACCTTCTGAAGAACCGGTTCGTTTTTCTATACTAAGTGGTGAAACAGAGAACTTATCGATTATTTTACCCTCTAAAAAGGGATATATTGAATTATTTATAGTCTCAATAATTAATTCCTCAAGTTTTTCAACAAACTCATCATACCAGCCAGCTTCTTCTACTTTCTTAAAAAGGTCATATTCTGCGAGAAAACTAATTATCAAACCGGTTTTACCCTCAGGAACCAGAGAAGGGTTTTTAAGCCCGGGGATTGAAATTTCAAAAGTATTTAACTCAGTAAATTTCTTTAACCAATCCAAAATATCTTTTTTCCCAGTTTTATCAAAGTTGTCTAAAATGGTTTTAAGTTCTTTCCTATGTGTCTCACCCAAACCTTTTTTTGAAGGGGTATAAAAAAAGTGTCCGTCTGCAATTTCCCCAAACTTTTCTAGGGGTTGATCAACCTGCATAAAAAGAGAAAATACAGAGTCTGTACCTCTGGTTTGCAAAACTTCCTTTTTCTTTTTATTAAATTTTTGCTGTGTTTTTTGTTTTAATCCTTCAGTGTCAGTTATTTTGTAAAAGGTTTTAAGGTCGCCTGCCCAAACTAACTGCTTATAGTTATACAAATTATTGTTTTGATCTGCTATCCTTAAATCCTTTGCCATAACCTTAGTTATGGTTGTGTTAGTTTTTAGTTCACCGCCAAGTTCAAGAAATTTATTGGTAAGCGCTTCAGCCAGTTTCCCAACACCCTGTTTGGGATAAAAATAATCCAGGTATAATGAAAAATAACTTAAGGCAAAAAACGCGGGAGTATTTTTGAAAAAATGTTGGGTAATAATATCTAAAAGAGAAGGGTCTTTAATAAACTTTCCAAGATAATCTTCTACGGGAGTGTTCATTTTATTTATTTTTCCAATAGTTAATAAAAACCTTGGAAGCCATGGGAGAAGAACTTTAAAGAGAAATTGCTTATCTTTTTTTATATCTTTGAAAAGCGGGTTCTCAATACCATATAGAACATCCATATTTTTCATTATCTTTATTATAGCTTTAATTAAACTGTCTATTTCATCCTTACTTTCCGGATAGAATTTTTTTAGCATTTTTCTGTAATCTTCCAAACTGTTTATATCAGTGATTTTCAGTACTTCTTTTTCCAGTCCTACTGAAACGGGGCTCTTAACAAATTCAATATCAATTCCAAGGTCATTTAGCATGGGAGTAATAATCCCGGCATCTTCCAAAGCACGCACACCTGCATCAAAGTGGAAACCATTTCTTTTAAATGAATTTACTAAGCCACCGCATTCATTATTCTTCTCTACCAAAAGCACTTTTCGCCCTGCTCTGGCAAGATATACAGCAGAGGTTAATCCGGCCATTCCTCCCCCTACAACAATATTATCATAGTTGTTGATATAAGCACTTTCGTTAGATAAACCTGCCAATTCCAGGCTTTTTTCCCATAACTCGTAAGCTGCTTCTTTATCCAAAGCTGGAGGTGTTGGTTCTTCTATTGTTGTTAGATTAAAGAATTTACCACTTATGTTTTCCACCTCTTTTGATTCTCCTAAATAATACAAAGCTTCAGCTGATATTTCAGCAGATTTTAACCTTTTATCCAAAAACCTTTTTTTAAACCATTTGTAAATTGGTCCATTGTCCTGGCCTGTTTCAGTCTTAACAGCTCCGGGATGCATTGAGTTAATGGTAACTCCTGTATTTGTGAATATATCATTGAATACTAGCATTGATTGTAGTTGAGCTAATTTAGCAGACCCGTAACTTTTTAATCCTGTATACCTTCTTTTGTTCCAGTTAAGGTCATCAAGTCTTAATCCCCACACTGCAAATCTGTGGCCCTCAGAATTAACCATAATGATCCTGCATTTATCCTGGGCTTTTAGCTTGTCAATTAGTAAATAGTTAATTATAAATGAGGATAAATAATGCACTGAAAAAACTTTTTCCAGATTATCAGAGGTAATTTCTTTTTTTGTAAGATATACTCCTGCATTGTGAATCAGGGTATCAATAGGTCTATCTAAATCAATCAGCTGTTGTGCAGAATTAAATATGTCTTTTAGATTACTTAAATCAGCTATTATATATTTACAATCAATATAAAATTCATTTTCTATCTCATTTTTTAGTTTCTCAGATTTTTCTTTGTTTCGGTTAATACATAAAAGATCTGCTCCCATTGAGGCATATTTTTTGGCAGTTAATCTTCCTATTCCGGAGGTTGCACCTGTAATTACGACCAGTTTACTTTCAGCCCTTTGATTGCAAAATTTAGGAGATAACCTATTATTCTTAAGCATTTTAAATACATTTGACCATTTATACTCTTTGCAGTATTTAAATACCTTGCTTTTGTTTTTATTTTTGTTTTTACTTTTTCTGTTCATTTTAAATCCCTTCTTTGCAAAATTAAAGCATTAACTTATATGAATAAAAAATATGAAAATCATAAACCATTAAAAAATTAACCAAACTTTTTCCTCATAAATTTTCTGTATGCTTTACAAAACCGGGGTATGTTATCAAAAATATCTCCCCAGAGATCGTAATAATCCCTCTGGTTAATTATCCTCCCGTCATCCCCAAGGAGTAATCTTGTTGAACCGTAAATCGTTGAGCTGGGATATTTCTTAAATACCATGGTCATTTCCCATTCCATGAAGATAATTTCCTTTTTCTTAACTATTGAAGGAATGTTCATCTTTAATTCCTGGGACCGTTTCGTTAGTCTTTTGCACATCTCCTTGAATTCCTCTATCCCCTCAATTTTCTGGATTGTATCTTGAAAAACAATATCCTCATGGTAATAGGGAAAAATGTGGGACCAGTCCGGTTTTCCCTCAGTATTGTAGCTCTGGGACCAGAGCTTTTTTATCATTTCCTCGCTATAATCAAGGAGCGAATTGGGATTTAGTTTCATGGCTTCTCTCCTAACATGAAAATTTAATAACCACCCAGGAAAAGACATTGGTTAATTGGAGGACGGGTTCGAAAAGGGCTTCATTTTAAGGGCTATTTCCCTTCATCAGAAAAATTTGCTCTAAAAACGGTTTTTTTCATTAAAGGAATAATAACCTGTTTATACAATATTATATAATATTTTTCCATATTTACAATGACAAAAACTTTTTTCCCAAACTAATTTTACTCCATCAAAAAAGAACTGAGGTTTTTTTGTCAAATAAGGCCTGGACTGTTATGTCCTCACAAAAGAAAAACCCCGATAATTTTCCGGGGTCTTTAAAACAAGGAATTTCTTGAATTTCATCTATATTAACTATTTCTTTGGACCAATTAAAAATAACTGGTCCTGTCTTTTACTTAATAATTCTGCTCCATTGGTTTTTACCACTACATTCTCCTCGACTAAAACCGCCGGACCATTTTCCACAAAAATGGTGGGCTCAACTGTAAAAACCATTCCCTCTTCAATTAAGCCGTAAGGTGCTTTTCCATAGCGATCCCAGCGGGGACCTAAAAGGGTACCACCATCATGAGGGATCCGCCCAACCTGATGTCCGGTCGCATGGGTTATCTCCGGCAAATTTCTTTCCAGGATATAATTCCGGGCAACCTCGTCCACTTCGAAACCCTTAGCTCCAGGTTTAATTGCATCTATCGCTGCACTTATAGCTCCATGTGCAGTTTGAAAAACTTCCTGGAAGGATGGAGGCGCCTCCGTTTCTCCTTCCTTTAAAACATAAGCAGTTCTGGCAATGTCTGCAACATAACCTTCATAATCTACTCCGAAATCCATAATCAAAAAATCACCTGGCACTAAACGAGCTTCACCTGGTCCACGGTGGGCA
>PWGV01000175.1 GCA_003554585.1 Halobacteroidaceae bacterium
ACTCATCATACTTTTCGGGGAATTTCTCCCCGTAAGAGGAGTAATCCGTAAAATCAACCATTTCTTTCCCCCGAAAAGGAATTTTTTAGCAATAATAACTTAAAACAACATTACCTCCTCCCCTCACTTCCCCTTCAGGATCCCGCAAAAAACTTCCCTCCACTCGAAGTTCCACAGCACCCCCGAGGTCGGTTTGGTAGTAGGGGATGAGGGCAAAAAACCATTCTCCCGTTTCGGTAATAAAAGCCGATCCGATCCGGGTAAAAGGATCTATTTCCATGGAAAGATTACCAACAATTAAATCATATAATTCAAGGGGTGTAGCCTGGGTGGGTGACTCACTGGAACCAAAGGTATTCCCAGCCCCCATTTGAATGAAAAATATGGGTCCAAGTTCTTTTTTAAAAAACCTCAAGTATTCTCCCTGGAAATAGACTGTTTGCTGCTCATACTCGGGACCAACCTGCCAGCTGTAATCGATTCCCACCTGACCGACTATATCATCTAACTCCAGCGAACGAAGGCGATAATAACCGATTGTTCCGTATACGCCCAGAGGTCCAGCATCACCGCTATATGCCATGCCTACCCTTAACAGGTTATCTTCCAGCTGGACTGGCCCGAACTCCAGGGGCTGGTCGATAAGGTTAATACTAAAATCATGGCCAGCTCGAGGAACCCTTAACCTGGCTCCGTACCCCACCCTGTCCAGGGCTTGTCCTGCAAGTCCTTCAGAAAAACCTGTAACCAGCTGGAGGCTGGCTCCATTGCCCAGCGAGTGAAAATACCTTATCCCATCAACCTCAGGACTTGTGCTTTCGCCCGCGAGACCATCAACACCAAACCCAAAGTCCAGGGGGTTCAAAATTGCCCCGTAGGACCAGGAAATGGGCTGTCTTCCCAGGGTAATATGCCCGTTTGCAACCTGTCTTCTCAGGTAAAAATATTTTATCCCTACCTCAGGGGAAAAATCATCAAGTTTTGCTCTCAGGACCAGGCGGGCATTTAAGTTCCTTGTTTCGGGAAGGAAAAATTCCAGTTCCCCCAGGCCGGAAAAATTTGCCCTAAACTCTTCCTGGTAAAAAAGCCCGCTCTGGAGTTCAAACTTACCCCCAACCTCGATGGCCTGGGCGTTTTCAACTCCTACGAGCAGGAGAAAAAATATGATCAGTGTACAGGACAGGAGATTCCTAAACGGTTTTAGTTTCATTCTCTAATTCTCCTTTCCTAAGGGAGTTCAGTTTTTTTCTTTAAGTGTATCACTGCAGGTAATCCAGGGAGATTTTCCCCTCGGGAATTTCGTAATCAAGGTCAATTTCCTTAATCCGGTAAATGGTTTGCGATCCTTCCCGGAGTTTATCTTCCATTACCATTTCCGTGGGCATCCAGCGCCCTTCAGTGATCTCTTCGACTTTTTCTGTAACCATCTCCTTAAGTAGACGACCGTCCCGGGCATACATTTCTTCCCTTAATATTACAAAACGTTCACTATCCACCCAGAACCTGCGGTTTTGATAGGCGGGTTCCTGGTCTTCGCGGGCCGTGGCCTTGATTACGTAAACAGCCCGTCCTTCAATTTCTTCCTGTCCTTCTTTTGCAAATTCATAAAGTTCACTTAACTGTTCCGATTCCAGGGCATCCTGATAGGAAAAATCGCTGCCCATCATGCCCTCCCTTAGCATGTGTCCGGATATCCTGATCAGGTCCTCGGCATCAGGGAAGTACATCCAGAGTTCATCATCAAGCAAAAGATATTTGGTTCCCCGGTCCCGGGGATTGGTAAATTCAACCAGGCCGTTTGTTACCTGGCCATCACTTTCCACAAACATAACCATTTCCTTGGTGCTTTCCCTACCCCTGTCTTTTATTATCATTTCTGCTTCCATGCGCCCCGAAGCAATGAACTGGTTCTGATCCACTTTATTCATTATTTCTTCCCCGGTTAGTTCTCCGGCAAAAAGACCGGCGGAAAAACCAAAGATCAGGACCATAAAAAAAATTAAAATCTCAAATATCCTTCTTTTAATCACTATCATCCCTCCTTATTAAGCCCTTTTATTTCCCCGGAAAAAAATTATTCTTCAGTATAATTAAGGGCCTCAACCGGTTCCATTTTGGCCGCCTTGAAGGCGGGATAAAAACAGGCGAGAGCAACAATCACTGACCCAAAGACAAAGCTAACCAGAAGGTTTTCCAGGTTAAAAGCAAGGTAAAAAACTGGCTCCACCAGGAGTTCTAAATCCGCGGACATCTGGGCAAAAGCATCAACGTGGAGCCCTTCAACTGAGTAATAAAAGGTAATCAAGCCTCCAACAAAAACTCCCAGCAAGCTCCCGATTATACCCATGAAACTTCCTTCCAGGACAAAAACCTTCATGATTTCCCTGCCCCTGAGCCCAAGGGCCGCCATCATCCCTATTTCAGATGTCCTCTCCCGGACAATCATTGTAAGTGTACTTATTATAACAACTGTCCCCATCAGGATAAACAGGACATAAACCAGGTTCATTATTTTATTCATTTCATAATAAACTTCCACAAAAGGATCAGCCTGATTCCAGGCTACCGTGGAATAATGCTCCCCACCCTGTTCGGAAAGAAAAGCCCTGAGGTCATTTTGCAGATTTTCTGCTCTTTCGGCACTTGGGCCAAAGACAAATAGTTCTGTAACTTCATCTTCCAGCCAGAGCATGTCCCGGGCGGTTTCAATGGGCAGGTAAAAAAAATTATCGTCCAGGGCTGCTACACCGGTATCTTTTATCCCTACAATGGAAAATGTCCTACCCCGCAGGGACTGGTAGACATCGGAAAACATCAGGGTAATCCGGCCTTCCAGGTCGGCTCCCAGCTCTTCGAGTAGACCTTTGCCAACAAGGATTTCATTCCCTTCTTCAGGCATCCTTCCCCGGGAAACATTCCCCGGCAAAGCACCGTGGCTTCTTTCCCGCGGGATGTCCACGCCAACACCTACCATTCTAACCAGGTGATCCTCCCTGCTGGCCAGGGCGCCAAACCTGATCCGGGGTAAAATATATTCCACGGAATCAATTTCTTCGATTCCCGTAATCATACCCTCTACTCCCCCGCCATTAAAACCATCTACTGTATATTCAAGGGGCAAAAGCGCCTCCCTTATTTCATACTCCTCATCAGTTATCCGGACATGCCCGAAGAAATTGTCGATATACATCCGGAAAGAGGAGTCGGAAAACCCCACCATCAAGCCCCGAGAAAAAACAACAATAACTACCACAGTTGTAATTGCCAGAATAGCAATTAATGTCCTTACTTTATTCCGGTTCAAATTTCGCCAGGCTATTCTTGCCAGGTCCATTTTTTCACCTCCCCTTTTTACCTGTCCCTGATAGCTACAACAGGATCCTTCCGGGCAGCCCAGTATGAAGGGATCAGGCTGGCTACCATGGATAAAAGTATTACAAAAACAAAAATCAAGAAAAAGGAAATCGGGTTCCAGGCCCCATAGATCCTGCCAACCATGGGAACTCCAAATTCACTCAGGTCAAAAAAGGCCTCCATATTTATTCCATAGGCTTTCATCAGGAAAACAGTAATACCCCCTAACAGGCAGCCCATTAGCCCGCCAACTGCACCGATTCCCCCTGCTTCCAATATAAAAATCCTGACAATTTCACTTTCCTTCAAACCCATGGCCTTCATCATGCCAATTTCTTTAACCCTCTCTATAGCAGCCAGGACAACCACGCTGATAATGCCAATTGCTCCCACCAGTAGAAACAGGGCAAGAATAAAATAGGTTTCAATAAAACCCCAGGTTTCCAGGTGCACCAGGATCTCCGCCCCTTCCCGGTAGGAACGAACTGTTAAATCGCCGTTGCCCAGTAAACCTGAGAGGTTTTGAGCTTCTTTCCGGCCAATATCCCGGTTTCCCATGCGGACCATGATCTGGCTAATTTTGCCTTCCTCAAGCCCGAGGGCTGCTTGAGCCTGGTCTCTGGCCACAAAAACTGTTCCCAGGTTCATTTCCGGGTGAGGCACATTGACTATTCCTCTTACCTCCCCCTGCATTGTATTAAAAGACCCACCGCTGTCCTGGAAACGAAGAGTATAAAAATCCCCAACTTCCAGGTTAAAAAAACGGCCCAATTCTCTGCCGATTACTATTCCCGGATCTCCAGTCTCCACAAATTCTCCGCTGATAAGATATTCCTGGTTCCGGAAAACATCCCCAAAACTTTGAGGATCTATCGACCGGACTCTTACCGGGAACTGGTGTCTTCCCGCGATAAAATCAGCGGAAAACTCCAGGATAGGAGTCAGGGCAACAAAACCCTCCCTGGCTTCTATCTCCTCCACTAACTCTTCCCCGGGAGTAAAGGTCTCTGCAAGAGGTAATTCTCTACCCTTTTGGGCATCCTCCAAAAATCCTTCCCGTCCCACCTCGATATGAGGGGTTTCAAAATCAATAATATTCCCAAAAGAAACATCCATAAAACCGATCATAAAAGACTCGAGCCAGAGGAAAAGAAAGACCGCCAGGGTTAGAATACCCGCTATTAAAAAAGCCCTGCCCTTACGGCGAAATAAATTCCTTAGAGCAATCCTGAGCAGGTACATTCTATTCCCTCCTCTCGTCCCGGGTTATCCTTCCGTCCCGGATTTCAAGGAGACGTCTGGCATATTCCATTACCATGGGGTCGTGGGTGGAGAAAATAAAAGTGGTATTGAGTTCTTTGTTCATCCTGACCATTATTTCTAAAATTCCCCTGGCAGTGTCAGAATCCAGGTTTGCAGTTGGTTCATCTGCGAGAATCAGTTTTGGCTCTTTTACCAGGGCCCGGGCGATAGCCACTCTCTGCTTCTGCCCCCCGGATAATTCTCTGGGCCGGCGGTGGAGCTTATCGCCAAGGCCTACCATTTCCAGGACCTCCCGGGCCTTTTCCCCCGTAGGAGCTCCGTTTTTTGAGGCTATCTTGAGGGCAAACTCAACGTTTTCAAAAGCAGTTAAAACCGGGATCAGGTTAAAATCCTGGAAAATGAATCCTAAATTTTCCCGGCGGAGCATCGCCAGCTTATTCTTATTCATCTCCCCAATATTCATCCCATTTAGCCGAACCGAACCTTCAGTTGGTTTATCCAGGGCTCCAATCAGGTTTAGAAGGGTGGTTTTTCCCGAACCCGAAGGCCCAAAGAGGGTTGAAAATTCTCCCACTCCTATTTCCAGGTCAACTCCTCGCAGGGCTTCAACTTTAATCTCGCCCTGCCCATAGATTTTTTTCACCCCTTCCAGTTCCAATAAGGCCATTTTAATCACTCTCCTTAAAATAAATCATCCTCACTAAATTTAAACTTCTTTCTCTCCTCTTATTAAAACATCTACCAAATGCTCCAGGGTTTCCTCGGCAATTTGTTCTATATCCAAATCCCTTTTTTCCAATCCCAGCAGGCTTTCCAGCATTTCCCGGAGAAAAGAGTATTTTCTCTTTATCCTTTTCAGCTCTACTTCAAATTTTTCCCGGTCCTTCTCCTTTACTATCCTGGAAAAGGCTTCTGCAGCCTTCCGCTGATGGATTATAAATAAACGGACAAAAACTTCTGCGGCCTCCTCGGGATAGCTGGTATTAAACTCCCCTTCCTCAATCCCCTGTTCAATTATCTCCTGCATCAGGGGAGCAATATGCTCCTGGCTATAATCAAAAATTAAATTTTCTAACCTCTTGTTTTTCCCCCCGGAATACATTTCTGAAATCAGGGCATATACCTCAAGGGGGTTTTCCTTTTTGATAGAATTAATTTCCCACATATATTTATTGGTTTTTTCCAGTGCAGAAAGATCGCTTCTTTCAGAAATTTTCTGGATAATAAAAAAGCCTCTTTCGATAAACATCCCCGCAACATCTTCCAGTAACTGTTCCTTGGAATCGTAATGGTGGTAAAACCCTCCCTTGGAGATTCCTGCTTCATCAATTATATTGCTCACAGTTGTCTGCTCATATCCTTTTTCCCGGAAAAGCTTTAAAGCAGCCTGGATAATTTGTTGTTTCCTCTGCTCCGGGGAAAGCTTCTTCCTCATCCAATCTCCTCCCGTGCAAAAAATTTATTCCAAAACCGACCGTCGGTTTTATATTGATTTTATATTATCAGATAACAGGTAATCCTGTCAATTATAAAATCAAAAAAAATCAGGGCCCCTGATTTTCCAGTAGCCCTTTATTTATGCATAAATGCGTTTCAGCTATTTAATTGTTAGGTTTACTTAATGGCCTCTTCAGTTTCTTTATCAAATAAATGAATTTTTTCCGTATTGCAGGCCAGCTTGATCTTATCTCCTACCCTGGCCTTGCTGTCAGCATCAACCCTTGCGATACCACTTATGTCATCGATTTTAAAATACAGGGAAATTTCCGAACCCAGGGGTTCAACTACTTCCACGTCTGCGGTGAATGAATTGTCATCGCTAACCTGGAATTCTTTTTCCACCTGGGCATCACCGAGATCCTCCGGGCGAATTCCCATGGTAACTTCCTGTCCTGCATATTCTTTAATCCCCGGGCGCTTATCCAGCAGCGCAGAGGACAGTTTCAGGTTAAATTCTGCGGCATCAACGAAAAAGTCTTCACCCTCCCGGCGGAGTTTTCCCTTAATAAAATTCATGGCCGGGCTGCCAATAAACCCTGCCACAAAAACATTTTCGGGTTCATTGTAAAGAGTCAGGGGAGGTGCCACCTGTTGAATTACCCCCTCATTGAGCACCACTAATTTATCGCCCATGGTCATGGCCTCGGTCTGGTCGTGGGTTACATAAATGATCGTGGTTTTCAGCCGGTCGTGGAGTTTGCTTAGCTCTGCTCTCATCTGAACTCTCAGTTTGGCGTCGAGGTTGGAAAGAGGTTCGTCCATCAAAAAAACCTGGGGGTCGCGGACAATAGCCCTGCCCAAGGCCACCCTCTGCCTCTGCCCTCCGGAAAGCTGGGCTGGCTTGCGGGCCAGCAGGTCTTCAATCCCCAATAGCCTTGCCGCTTCCTGGACCCGCTTGCTAATTTCGTCCCGGGAAATTTTCCTCAGCTTTAACCCAAAACCCATATTGTTAAAAACGTTCATATGAGGATAAAGGGCATAATTTTGAAATACCATTGCGATGTCCCTATCTTTTGGTGGTAGTTCATTTACAACCTTTTCCCCTATTTTAATTTTTCCCTCGGTAATATCCTCAAGTCCGGCAACCATCCTCAGGGTTGTGGTCTTACCACAGCCCGAAGGCCCAACCAGGACCAGGAAATCCCGGTCGGGGACTTCTAAAGTTGCCTCTTTAACCGCGACTACATCACCAAACCTTTTTGTAACATTTTCAAGTGTTACTCCTGCCAAAAGGTTTCACTCCCTCCATTTAAACTCCCTGATTATATTATTACTTAATCCTTTCAAATTTCCTCTTTTAATTTTCGATTGTAAATTTCAGGTTGAATCTCTAAGCAAAAGTTTTGTTCCCAGTAGAATTCCTTCGTTCTCCCTTGCCCCGTTATTAATTATCGAGGTAATTATTTCAGCACAGTTCTTGCCAAGGTCTTTAATCGGCAGTTGAACCGTACTTAAAGGTGGTTCAACGTGGCCGGAAAGGAAAGTCCCGTCAAAACCCATAACAGCAATGTCTTCGGGGATTAATAAACCCCTTTCCTTTATTGCCTTCATTGCCCCAATGGCCATAAAATCGTTGGCGGCAAAAAGGGCCGTAAATTTCTGCCCCTTCTCCAGTAACCTCTCGACTGCCTTATAACCGCCCTCCTCCTGGAAGTCTGCAGAAACAATCAGGTCATCATTAATTTCAATACCAGCACTCTTCAGGGCCTTTTTGTATCCTTCCAGGCGCAAAACACCTGCAACCAGATTGTCATTTCCGGCAATTGTTGCAATTTTCCGGTGGCCTTTTTCAATTAAATGGGATACGGCTTTAAAGGCAGCCCTTTCATTATCCGCATCCACCCAGGACACATTTTCTTCAACCCGGGGATTTCCAGAAAAAACAAAGGGTATGTTTTCTGACTGCAGGTAGGAAATTCTTTTGTCCCTGATCTCAGGCTCGGTAAGAATTAGACCATCAACCTTGTTCTGAGAAAAAAACTCTTTAAAATCCCTTCCGTCTCCCCGTTCAAAAATGGGCAGAATCAGGCTGAAGCCTTTTTTGCTGGTTTCTTCCCCGATTCCACCGAGAAACTCCAGGAAAAAGGGATCCGAAACCGAACGGGGGGTTTTGGGAATCATTACCCCGATAATATTGGTTCGCTTTTTGGCCAGGGCCCGGGCCATCTTGTGTGGGCGATAATCCATTTCCCGGGCGATCTTTAAAATTCTCTCCCTGGTTTTGGCATTTATCCTGGGATCATTATTCAGGGCCCGGGAGACTGTAGATTTGGATACCCCGGCTTTCCGGGCAATATCTTGCATTGTCTGGGGCAATTTAACCACCTCTATTTTAGGATTTAACGGACCCAGCAAGAATCCCCCTGACAAAGTATTTCTGCAGTGAAATGAAAACTACGACGGGAACCACAATTGAGATGAATGCTGCTGCCGTTAACAGGTGCCAGTCCTGCCCGTAAGAACCAACAAGGCTGGCCAGTCGAACGGTAAGGGGAGCAACATCACGGGTTCCCCCTAGGTAAATCAGGGAGACCAGCAGGTCATTCCAGACCCAGAGGAACTGGAAAATTATCAAAGAAGCCAGGGCTGGAACTGAAAGGGGCAGGGCTATCCTGAAAAAAACGCTCAAAACAGAGGCCCCATCGATATAGGCAGCCTCAAAAAGATCTCTGGGTAATGCACTGAAAAAGTTATGCAGCATAAAAACTGCAAAGGGAAGTCCGTAGGCCGTGTGGGCCAGCCACACCCCCATGAAGGTTCCGGAAAGCCCGATTTCATGGTAAATTCTGAGCACGGGAATAAAGGTCATCTGCAGGGGAACCACGATCAACCCAATTATTATTCCAAACAAAATCTTTTTGCCCCAGAAATTCAAACTGGAAAAACCAAAAGCGGCAAATGCTGCTGCAGTTACCGGCAGGATGGTTCCAATTGAAGCGATGATAGCCGAATTGCGGAAAGCAGTCCCCATTCCTGCCCGTTCAATAATTGATTCATAGTTTTCTACTGTAAACTGGGTTACTTCCAGGGGGCTTTTAAAGACCGTCCACCAGCCTGTATTCAAAACATCACTGGCCTGGCGAAAAGAACTGACTAACATCCCCAGGGTTGGGATAACCCAGATTAAGACAAGGATTGCAATAACCGCGTGCATTAAAATCCTTGTGAAAAGGCTTCTCGGTTCCATGGTTTAAGCCTCCTCTTCCTTCATTCTTTTTACATTAAAAATAATTACCGGAATAATTAGCAGGAAAAGGACTGTGGCTATTGCACTGGCCCGGCCGAAGTTGGTAAAGGCAAACATCTCTTTATACATTCGGTTGGCTATTACCTCTGTCCCGAACTGACCGTTGGTCATAACATATACTATATCGAATATTTTCAACACGTTGACAATCATGGTCACCGCTACCACGATAATTGTCGGCTTCATCGAGGGCAGGACTACGTGCCGGAATTTTTGCCATTCCGTTGCCCCATCAACCTTGGCAGCTTCAACAATTTCCTGGGGAATTCCCCGGTAGGCCGCGGAAAGGATAACCATGCAGAAACCGGTCCAGATCCATATCCCTACAAAAATCAAGGCCAGGTTGTTTACCCAGGGCTTTTCAATAAGCCAGCCTATCGGCTCTCCACCAAGCCAGATTACAAACTGGTTTAAAATTCCCAGCTGCTCCACCATGGGAGGGCGATAGGCATAGACAAATTTCCAGATAACACCGGCCCCGACAAAGGAAATTGCCATGGGCATAAAAATCAGGGTCTTGGCTATTTTCTCATAACGCACCCTATCCAGAAGAATGGCCAGGAGCAGTCCCAGTCCAACAGTAAATGAAGTGAAGACAATAACCCAGAGCACATTATTCCTGAAAGCAGTGAGCATGGTCTGGGAAGTAAAGACATAGATAAAGTTTTGCAGCCCTACAAAGTTTTCGGAATAACGATCCATAAAACTTAGTATGATAGTATTAACAGTCGGATACAACAAAAAAGCCACTGTAAAAAAAAGGGCAGGGCCCACAAAGAGCACTGCCCATTTATTTTGTCGTCCTTTGATCATATCTTTATCCTCCCCTGCTATCAGTAGGTTTCCTGGGCTACAGACTCAATATATTCGAGAACTTCGTCCAGGTCATCCCCACCTACATAATTGAGAATTCCTTCCCAAAATGCGCCCGAACCGACAGCAGCGGGCATGGAGTCAGAAGCGTCAAAACGGAATTCGGGAGCATCATGCAGGGCTGCAGCCATCCTGCGGGTTAAATCATCAGGATAAGCAGCAGGATCAATTTCAGTGTTAACTCCCAGTTTACCCAGCTTGCCAACCCAGATTTCCTGGGCTTCAGCACTGGAAAGGTACTCAATGAGAGCTCTTGCTTCCGGGGTATCATTGGTCATGCTCATCATGTCAGCAGCACCCATCATCGGGTTTCCATGCTCAGGATTAATAGCCGGGAAGGGGAAGAAGTCAAAGTCTTCGCCCGGGACCAGGTCAGGATGTCTGTCTTCGATAAAGCTGGTAATAAAGCTGGCCTGGCGGTGCATGAAAGCCCTCGGGGGATCAGTAAACAGGGGATCAGCAGCATCTCCAAAATCCATGGTCAATACTGCAACGGGTCCACCGTAAACATAGTTGGGATCCCTGGCGATCTGCCCGAACAGTTCAAAAGCTTCCCGGATTTCAGGAGAAGTCCAGGGAATTTCGTGGAAAATCCACTCATCATATACTCCTGGACCAGCAGTCCGGAGAAGGATATCTTCAATCCAGTCAGTTCCGGGCCAGCCGCTTGCTGCACCTGATTCCAGACCAATGGACCAGGGGCGGATTCCGTCGGCTACCATCTGGTCACTGAGTTCCATCAGTTCGTCCCAGGTTTCGGGAATTTCGTAACCATATTCCTCGAAACGGGGCGGGCTGTACCAGATCAGGCTCTTGAGGTCAGCGGAAATAAAAATTCCGTAAATTCCGTCATCATCTCCTCTGGCCAGGTCCAGCCAGGTATCATCGTATTCAGCTGTAAAAGCATCCATATCTAGAACATCACGAAGATCGACCACTGCATCTCTCCGCAGCAAATCCATCAAAAGTCCGGGGCCGGTAAGGTGAACAATATCCGGTGGATTCCCGGCTTCGACTCTGGTTGTAAGTACCGTTGGGAGATCTCTGGTACCTTCGTAAAGGACTTCAATTCCGGTTTCCTCTTCGAAGGGTCTTACCATTTCCATAAAAGCTTCTTCTTCTCCACCGCCCCAGACTCCCAGGACGGTTACCTGTCCCTGCGCACTGGTCACATCACTGTAAAGGGTAGAACCTGCCATTACAAGACACAAGCCAACTAAAACACTTAAAACTTTTTTCACGTTCTCCCCTCCTTCAAATTTTTATGCAACCGGTTCCATTTTAATTATATAATAACCCTCCTGCAAAATCAAGTTACTGGAATTTTAAAAACAAGCTTCTGGAAAAGACAATTCCCTGAATGAAGGTTTTTTAAACCTCTTCAACAATTTTTCCGCTTCTTTTTATTTCTTTTTTTCCCAGTTCCAGAGGTTCTCCCCGGTGAAAAATTTCCAGGGGTTTTCCTTTTAACAAACGATACCTTATTTCTTCCCCAATTTTTATTTCAATTACCCTGCCCTGGAATTTGATTTTGAAACAGTATTCTTCCCAGCCATTGGGTAAATAGGGGTCAAAATACAGTCTGCCTTCATAGTTCCTCATTCCCGCAAAACCCATGGTTACTGCCATCCAGGAACTGCCCATGCAGGCAGCGTGAATCCCCTGGTAGGCGTTTTCATTGAAATCGTCCAAATCCAGCCTGACCGTCTGGGTAAAATAATTGTAGGCGAATCTGTATTGCTGTATTTCCGAGGCGAGAATGCTGTAAATTGCAGGGGAAAGCGAAGAATCGTGGATGGTTTTGGGCTCGTAAAAAGCAAAGTTGGCTTTTTTCTGCTCGGTAGAAAATTCATTTCCCAGGAGGACCATTAAAAGGACAACATCGGCCTGTTTAATAATCTGGTACCTCCAGATGGTAAGGGGATGCCAGAATTTAACCAGGGGGATTTCTTCTAGAGGAATGGAATCAACATCAATTTCTTTTTTGCAGAGAAAAGAATCGTCCTGGGGGTGGATCCCCAACTTTTCGTTAAAGGGTCGTTCAATGCAGCCAGCAATTTTTCCCCACTGGGCAATTTCTTCGCCCTCCAGGTGAATTCGCCGCTTAATTTCCACTAATTTAGCCGGATTTTCCTGCTCCATCTCTTTAGCAATGCGAACCGCATAAAGCAGGTTGAAGCGGGCCATGTAGTTGGTAAAACAATTATTATTTACCCCGGGTTTGTATTCATCTGGCCCAGAAACTTCGGTTATGCAGAAAACGGAATCCTTGTGAGGATTAAAATTTCCCCGGTCGCACCAGAACCGGGCAGTTTCAAAAATTATTTCGGCCCCATAGTTATGTAGAAACTGCCGGTCCCGGGTAATTTCCAGGTACTGTTTTATAGCATATACTATATCCGCGTTGATGTGGCACTGCACGCTTGAGCCCAGAAAATAGCCGGAGGCTTCTTCGCCGTTAATTGTTCTCCAGGCAAAAAGCGCTCCCTTATTTTTAAACCGCTGGGCGTTGTGCCGGGCCTCTTCCAGAACCGCGTATCGGTACATTAAAAGCCGCCGGGCGTAGGAAGGCTTATTAAAAGCAAAAAAAGGCAGGATGTACATATCTACATCCCAGAAAAAGTGCCCTTCATAATGTTCCCCGGTAATTCCCTTGGCTGCGATACTGTTTCTTCCATCCACCGGGCAGGACTGCAGGAGGTGGAACATATTGAACCTTATCCCCTGCTGAATTGCGGGAGCACCCTTGATTTCAATATCAACATCTTTCCAAAAGGTCTCCATGTACTTTTCCTGGGCCTTTAGATAATAGTCAAAACCCCTTGCGCCAATCTTGCGAACTCCATTTAAAGCCGCAGTTTTCGCCCTTCCCCGGGAAAGTTCCCGGCTGGAATAACCATTGACCAGTTTATCAAAAACAAAATTCTTCCCTTCTTCTAGACTTGCTTTATAAGCAAAACCCACTCTTTCCCCCAGGTCAGTCTGTTCCCTTTCAATTATTTCTCCCTGAACCCTGTGGACTGCAGCCCAGGCTACCTTAAAATGGGTTTTGCGGGTTCGCTGGAAAAGATAAAGTATATCATTCTCCCAGCCCTGGTCCAGCAAAACCAGTCTTTTTTTCAGGCGGAAATTGTGAACGTTTTCCACGCTACCCACTATTTCCGAGTAGATTTTGATTTCTCCAGAAAAATTAAGGGGTCTGGCCTCCCAGCGAATCATCGCGGCGTGACGGTTAATGAAAGATACCAGGCGGGTAATTTTTACCTCCAGGATTTTCCCGTCAGCAGTTTTCCATTTGAATTCCCTTTCCAGGACACCTCTTCCCATATCAAGGGTTCTTTGGTAATCGTAGATCTCGCTTTTAAGGATATCCAGTTTTTCCCCATCAATTTCAACTTTAATAACCGTCCAATCAGGGAGATTGACCAGGGTCTGGGTGTATTCTGGATCTCCGGGAACCTCTTCCCCGTAGATAAAATCTTCCGAATCATAAAAACCGTTAATAAAAACACCCGGCGAAGAGGTTTCGGGTGGTCCATAATATCCTTCCTCCAGGATCCCCCGAACCCCCATGTAGCCATTACCAAGGGCAAAAATAGTTTCATTGTGGTGATTATCCTTTACCGAAAACTTTTTTTCGATAATTTTCCAGGGATCTGATGGATATCGGGGATCCTGTTCGAGTTTTTTCTGATGGTAAATCCGCATTTTTTAACCATCCCCTTCTTTTTAATCCGGATCAGGATTGGAACCGGTTGCAGAACCATTTTAATACACTTTTGGGGCAAAATCAATCAACCCACTTGCCAAAACAACCAAAAACCAGTTAATTTACTGCATTTATTTCCAGGAAAACCTCTACTAAAAAGAAAACCCCCTGTAAATAAGGGGGAAGTTACAATTTATTCAAGACTTCTTCAAGTTTAATATCAGTAACAGAGGGGAAATAAATATGGCTTTTTCCAACTCTTTCCGGGGGCCCAATCCCCACCACAAACATTTCTGCTTCTAAAGCTGCTTCAATTCCCGCTTCCGCATCTTCAACCACAACACATTTTCCCGGGGAAACCCCGAGCCTTTCTGCTGCAAACAAAAATAGATCAGGAGCTGGTTTAGCCCTTTCCACACTGTTTCCATCGGCAATGGCATCAAAATATTTACCTATACCCAGGCCCTCAATAACAGGGCGGGCGTTTTTACTGGAGGAGCCCAGGGCAAGCTTAATACCTTTATTTTTGAGTTCTTCCAGGATATCTTCCGCGCCTGGGAATAAATCCCCGGGGGAAATGTTTCGGATGGAGTCCTGGTAGTATTTATTTTTTCTTTCCAGCATTTCCGCAAACTTATCTTCACTGACCTTTTTATCTCCGAGAATAATTTCCAGGGATTTTTTCCTCGAAACTCCTCTCAACTTCTCATTTATCTTCCGGTTGAAGGAGAGACCTTCTTCATCGCAGAGGCGCTTCCAGGAGAGAAAATGGTGTTCTGCAGTATCCGTGAGAACCCCATCCAGGTCAAAGATAAAAGCTTTAATTTTCTCCTTAATTTTCCCCACCTCCCCCAAAACCCATTTTTTGAGTTTTTCTTTTTTTATTCCAAGTTCCCTTCATATTTAACTATTTTATGATTAATTATAAATCCATTACCTTTAAATGCTAAAAACCCGCGAACAACAGCGACCCCCTTCAAACCGCTGGTAACGGGAAGGAGGTCACTCCCTGATTTTCATTTTTGGTCTTAACCCTAGGTCTGGTTAATTTAAAAATACATCTGGGTGAGATGGGTTTCGCATTGAGGACAGATAGCTCTTTTTTTACTTTCAAAGTCTCCCTTTTCCATTGCGATTTGTCTCTTTTTCCGGGCTTCTCTTTCCCCTCTTTCTTCTGCTACGTGGTCAACGAGATGCTTGGAATGACAATCAGGGCAGTAATGCGTGCCACAACCCTTACAGTGCTGCCATTCTTTCCAGTCGGTTGTTACGTTTCCACATGCCGAACACTTTTTTTCTTCCATTTTTATCCCCCTCTTAATTTTCCCTTTCAGGATTTATTTTATTGTTTTCAAATTTTTTCCAGGAATCTTTTCGCGTGGAAATCATATTCTCTCGCTTCTACGTCAACCTGGGTAGTCCCGTTGTCCTTGCAGGCGGTAACCTGAACATATCCGCCCCCGCCTTCTGAAAGCAGGCAATTTTTGCCCAGGTTTTTTACTTCCAGCCCAACCCCTTCTTTGCCAAAATATTCTCGGGCCATGTCAATTACTTTTTGAGGTTCTTTCTTTGTTTCTTTCCGCAGACTTAACATCTTATTTACCCCCTTCGGGACGCAAATAATAATCATTATTATTCTCAGTATCATTATATTCGGATAATACGGATAAAGCAAACTTTTATTTGGTCCGAATATCTCTTATATTCTACCCCTGTGTCAAAATACCTGTTTGAGGTAACCAGAACCCATCTTTAGTTTAATTTGTTAGCACTTCTTATTTGTCTTTAGCAAGTAATTAAGATAGGAGAGTAATTCCTCTTTTCACCCGGTTACAGGAATGCCCGGTATTTTACATACCGGGCATTTTAGATCAATATTCATTTTAAAGGTCAGGAGAATAAACCCTGGAAAGAGCGGAATCGCACTGTGAGCAGATCGCTCTTTTCCTGTTTTCAAAACTCCCCTTCTCTGCATTTGCCCTCCGGTTTTTTTGCTCCTGATGAACTCCTTTTTCGTGGGCGACATGGTCAACTGCACAGTCAGGACAGTAGTGCGTTCCACAACCCCGACATTTAAACCAATCCTTAATGGAGGTTGTTTTTTTCCCGCATTCTGCACATGTTTTTCCTTTCATTTTATGTTCCCCCTCCCTCTGAAATTCATCCCAATCGAGATTAAAGCTATTTATCTTGAGGAAGTATTTCCGCCGATTTTTTAGAACAATGACCTATTTTAACTCTTTTTAAGTTCAAAAAAGTCATCCCTATATCCAGTTATTGGTACATTATATTAAATGATTTTAATAAAAGCAAACGCCATATTACTCGTTTTTTTTGTTTAATCCAATTCAGGGTAAAGGAAAAGGCGTTTTTTGCTAAAAAACATAAATAAAGAGAAATTATTGTCCTTAAATCCCCTTTAAACAAAATTGAAAAGGGAAAACTATTTTAAGCCCTTTATTCCCCGGGTTTGCAAAGAAAAACCCGTTGAGGAAAGCCCGGGCTTTTAACATAAAACTTTTTTACAAATCCGGTGAGAAGTGTTGGCTGAGGAAAGAATCACATCTGGGACAGAGTGCTTTTTTCTTTTTTTCCAGGTCCCCGTATCCCATTTTTTTCATCCGGCTTTCTTTCATTTCCCTATCTTCCTCTTCCTGGGCCAGGTGATTTGCATAGCAATCCGGACAGTAGTCAGTTCCACAATGCCTGCAATAAAACCAATCCTTCCAGGAAGTTGTGACCTTGCCGCACCCACCGCACTTTTTTTCCTGCATTTTTCACCCTCCTCATTGAAAAATAATAAAGTTCCGCCCCTCCCCTGCTTTCTGAAATAACCGGGATAATGTCCGACTTTTGGTAAATTAGGCGATGATTTTCCAAGCTCCTGTAATTGCTCCTCCGCGATATTTACTCCTTTAGAGGAAGGATTTTCTTTTAGAATTCCTAATTATATTATATTAAAGGTTGCCCTTCGACTCAAATTATAAAATTCTTTGGATTTCTCTTTCCTCCGTGTTTAAAGCCCCAGAAAACCTTAAAACAAATATAGCCGTAAGATTGCAATCCTAAAATATCTAGTGGAAAGGACCGCTGCTAAACCTCTATGATATTCCAAGAATTCATTGCTAAAATCAGTTGCAGTTTCAGGAATAACTTTTTAGTAACTATTTAAACTGCTTTTCGGAGAAAGATGAATCCACTGTTAAAATTCTGTCCTTTTTGTCTATGTTTCTAACTGTCTTTAAACTCTCCTGGATTCAACTAATTCCATGAAGGAAAAATCCTTATTGAGTTTCCACTCTTCCTTGTACTTCGAAATTATTTTTTCCAGGTTTTTCTGGGAACTAATTTTAGGAGGTTCCTCAATTAAGGTTTTTCTTTTCCCACCTTATAACCTATCTTTAGCTTGTCTTAAACACCTTTGTCTTTCCCGCCGCCTTTAAACAGAGAGCAGGAATTCCCCGCAAAAGGTAGAAGGACAAGAAAACAATACAAACCGGAGGTAACTATGACCAACTATCTTGCGAAAATTCATCCCCGCTCCCTGGCTCACCTTAGCCGTCACCTGCAGGCCCTAATAAAGGGTAAGCTCTGGGTGAAAATTTTAATTGGAATGGCCCTGGGTTTGATTGTAGGTCTCATAATAAGCCCCGACACCGGCCTCTTTAAACGAGAAACCGCTGAAATAATTGGCAGCTGGCTGGCCATGCCAGGAAATATTTTCCTGGGCCTGATCCAGATGGTAGTAATGCCCCTGGTTTTTGCATCAGTAATCCGGGGGATAGCTTCCGGCGAGGACGTTGAATACCTTAAGAGAATTGGGACCAGGCTTGTCGCCTACTTCATTTTTACAACAACAGTTGCCATCTTTATCGGAATAAGTATTACCTTCCTGATCCAACCGGGAACTTTTATCGATGCCGACCTTGCCCCCAGAGTTGAAGTCCCCGAAGTTGGAATCGAAGAAGCCCCTGATACAATTGGTCTGGAGGGACTTCCAGATGTAGTTGTGCAGCTGTTGCCCGAAAATCCGCTGGGAGCAATGGTAGAACGCCAGATGCTCCATGTAGTTCTCTTCGCAGTTTTTGTCGGCCTTGCCCTTATCTCCATGCCTCCCAAGCAGGCTAAACCCCTCCTGGAATTAATGGGGTCGCTACAGGAAGTAGCGATGACGGTTGTGCGTTGGGCCATGGTAATTGCTCCCCTTGCTGTCTTTGGCCTTTTGGCCCAGATAACCATAAAAGTGGGGCTTGATGCTATGCTGGGTATGGCAGTTTACGTAGGAACAGTTATTCTGGGCCTTTTAATTCTCCTTGTCTTCTACTTATTTTTAGCCAACTTTATCGGCAAAACCAGCCCCGGCAAATTCATGAGCGCTGCCAGGGAAGTTCAACTTTTAGCTTTCTCCACCTCCAGTTCGGCGGCGGTAATGCCCCTGACCATAAAAACTGCCGAAGAAAAGCTTCAGGTCCGCCCTTCAACTGCCCAGTTCCTTATCCCCCTGGGAACAACAATCAATATGGACGGCACTGCGCTCTACCAGGGAGCAGCTACTGTTTTCCTGGCGCAGGTTTTTGGGATTGAGCTCACAATCCCCACACTGCTTTTAATAGTTGTCACCGCAGTAGGTGCTTCAATCGGATCTCCCGCAACCCCGGGAGTTGGAATTGTAATTCTGGCAATGGTGCTCCAGAGCGCCGGTATTCCCACCAGCGGGATCGCTTTAATCCTGGGGGTAGACCGAATTCTCGATATGAGCCGGACTGCCCTTAACGTTTCCGGAGACCTTACCGCGAGCCTTGTTCTGGATCGCTGGGTTGGCGGAAAAAAATCATTTGAACAGCAAAAGCTCGAGGAAGATCTGTGGGAAGAGCAGAGAAAAACCACTGATGATGAAGTAATCTGTGATGAATAAACCCTTATCGTCAAAAAAATCCGGGGGAAATTGCCCCCGGATTTTTTCTTCTATCCATTTTAGCTGATCCTTTTCTCTACCTTTTCCCTTCCACAAAAGAAGTTACTTTTTTTACAATCTCCCAGAGGATTTCCCCAGTTTGCTCTCTGTTCTGATCTTCCAGAAGAGGGTGCCCCTCATCCCCTCCTCTAACAACCGCCGGATCAAGGGGAATTCTGCCGAGAAAAGGCACATTTAGCTCTTCTGCAGCCCTCTCCCCACCTCCGTAACTGAAAAGGTCCGAACTTTTTCCACAGTGAGGGCAAACAAACCCGCTCATATTTTCAATTATTCCCGCAATGGGAATATCTAGCTGTTTTGCAAAATTTACACTTTCCCGGGAGTCCAGCAGGGCAATTTCCTGTGGGATAGTCACAATCACAACCCCATTAATATCCGGGATCAGCTGGGCAATACTAAGGGGTTCATCACCAGTTCCCGGAGGAGAATCAACCAGCAAGTAGTCCAGTTCACCCCGGTTAACATCTCCCAGGAGTTGTTGAATTACACCCATTTTCATGGGTCCCGTTAGATTATTGCAGTGTCTTTTTTTCTTTATCGCCTCCGGTACTGATAACCTTGAAGCCTTCCGCTTTTAAAAACCTTTAAAAAAGAAGTAACAGTATCAATTATAAGGCCCAGGGAAAATATCCCCAGGAAAAAGCGGGGAGCAGCCCTGGTTACTATATCCAGGATTTCACCGCTTAAATCTGTCTCCCTGGTAAAAAACAAAAGCAGTTCATCGTCCAAGATTCCCGGCCTGGTAAAGACATAAATAAAAAGGATCATGAAAGAAACATTTAAAAAGCCGTTTAACCCCGCCAGAAGCAAAGTCCACCTGCGGGTGAATAATTTATAACCCTCTTTTACAATGGCCAGCACGAAGAAAACATTAAAAACGGGAAGAAACTGCCCAAAAACCTCCTGGTTCAAAAAGGGTATCAGGGTAACGGGGGTTTCCTCCCCGAAGGAAAAAATATCCCCACCCCTGCCGGCCGCATTGAAAAAAACCATGGCCAGTATAATAAAGATAATTCCCAGGATAGGTTCAGAAGGTTTAATATAACCTTCTTTACCATTATCCCCTGGCAATTGGGAAGGATCCCATGTTTTTTCTTTCCCCAGGTCAGGTTTCTCACCACCAAGCCTCTCAAAAAGGACGAAAAAAATGGTGACCCAGGCTCCTGCTTGAATTACACCTGAAAGAATACTGGAAAAATAATCTCCTACACCCGCCCAGAAGTTAATCGGGGGATTGAAAATAAAGCTAACCCCGAGAGCCAGGGTAAGACCAAAGAAAACAACTGCAACGACAATTTTCAGGACCATAATATAGGTATCAAAAAAATCAGGTCCAATCAGGTGCCTTTTTTGGGGATGATACTTTGCGGCTAAAATTCTGGGATCCCCCATTTCCCTTAGAACATCTTCAACTTCTTTTCCTGAAGGAGCTCGTTCCCCAAATTTTTCTGCCATCTTTTCTTCAATTAAACCCCGGACTTCTTTTTCAGCACCTTCTCTTTTTTCTGCAGGGAGTTTCTTTTTTAAAACTTTCACATACCTTTCAATTACATCCATTCCGTTCACCCCATTTTCCTTTTCTGATTATTCCCGGAAAATATAAATCTATTCCAGTATCCCCTGCAACTAAGAAGGAGTAATTTCAAAAAATTCAGCTTATATTGGGATATTAACAATTTAATCTCAATATACCACCTTTCTTTATTGCTGTCAGTAAATAATAACTGATTTCCGACTATCCTTTAAAATAAAAAAAGCCCCTCCGGGGCCGAGGTTGACTACTAAACTGATTTTTTCCGGCTAACTTTCCCTCACCCTGTTGGGCCCTTCCCTTATAACTCCCGGGACAGAACTACTACCCTGTTCCCTCCTTCTTTTTTTGCGGTGTAAAGAGCGCTATCGGCCCGGTTGATTAGTTCTTTAAATTCACTTTCCCCCTGATAGGAAGCAATTCCAAAACTGGCAGTAAGTTTGAAATTGTAATCCTCCTCCCGGTAGAGGGTTTCTTCCTCTAATTCCTCCCTTATTTCCTCCATTCTTTCCTGCGCGCCGCTGCTATTGGTCAAATATAGCAGGAAACAGAACTCATCTCCCCCATATCTGGCCACGCAATCAGATACCCTTACCCGGTGCTTTAGCCTTTCCGCAAACACCCTTAATATATTATCTCCTACCTCGTGACCGTATTGGTCGTTTAATTGCTTGAATTCATCTATATCCACCATAACAATGCTCAGGGGAGAAGACTGTAACCTTGCAATTTCCAGTTGTTTCTGGCCGATAGCAAAAAGAGCCCGGCGGTTAAAGAGTCCTGTTAGATCATCCCTGCGAGCCATTTCCAGGGCTTTTTCTTTTTCTTCATCCAGGGCACTGGTATGGGCTACCAGTGCCAGGGAAAGGAAAATAAACTCCAGAGTAGAACCCAGCTGAATCCCGGAAAAGGTAATAAAACTGTGGGGTAAAAACCCGAAACTCCTGCCAATTAAAAGGAATATTCCCCCGACTAAAAACAGCCAGGCCAAGAACAAATATACTGCGGGAGGATTGTTTGCCTGCCAGGATTTAACTACACCCACCAGGAGGGCAATTGAGCCGATTAAAACTGTCCCAATGGATATCTGCATGGTAGGAGTATAGGAAAAAACGAAAGTTCCAGGGAGCATTAAGAAAGAAAAAGCAGCAATTCCCAGGAAAACTCTTTCCCAAAACGGAGCTTTTTTCTTCAACTCTAAAACCCTGCAGGCGAATAGCAAAAGAAAAAACACCCCACCAAAAGAAAAGAAAAGGCCCGAGCGGTTGGCCCATTCTGGTGACTGCGACCAGAGAAACTGGAAGGAAAGACCGTTTAAGGACAGGTGGAAAAAAGCAATACATACAATATACAGAATGTAAAAAAGAAAGCGGATGTCCCGGGAAAAATACAGTAAAAAAAGGTTGTAAAAAACCATAATAAGCAGAATTCCGTAATAAATCCCGTGGGCATAATATTCCCGGGAAAGCTGGGCATAAAAATAATTCCCCTCCAGGATTTTTAAGGGAACTATATGGGCAAAATCAGTTTGAGTTCTCAGGTAAAAAGTTCTGGTTTCACCTTGGGTTACTTCTGGAATGGGGAAAACAAAGTTCATGTTCTGAATGGGCCGCTCATAAAAAGGCAGCAGGGAACCAGTTTTCACCTGATTATATTCACCCTTATCACCGGGATAAAAAAACTGGACATCCTGAAGCAGCGGGTACTTAGCCTCCAAAAACCACTGCCTGTCAGAAGATGACCCGGTCAAATCCCATTTAAACCAGAAAACGGAATCTGTATAGGAATAACTGGGGGTTCCCTGCCCGTGGGGGGAAAATTTTTCCTGGAATTCAGGTAAGAGTATCTCCTCTATTCCCAGCACTCCCTGCGGGTCTTCCAAAACCTCCAGGTAAGGGTAAATATTATAGCTCCCTTCTCCTGTCAACTCCAGGGATTCGGCAGCCAGTATTTTCCCTGCCTCCGGGGGAAAAAACAAAAAAAAGAGAAAGAAAAGCAAAATAAAACCCAGGGCTTTCTTGACTCTTTTTGCCTCGAACAAATTAATACCCACTGGAAAAACCACCTCAGTTATGTAGAGAAATTCCCTAGAACTTTCCTTAAAATTTCTCCAATTCTTTTTTTCTCCCTGCAAAGTTTCCTTTTTTCTTCTGTCCAGCAAATTTTTCAAAAACAAGAGAGGGACTGGCAGGATTTCTCTTTTTTTATGGGGAAGCAAATATTAAATCCCTTTTTCCCGAGGAGGTAGTTTTCATGGAAAATCAAAAACCCCGGGGCGTTTTGGTTAGACCAAAAGAACGTCTTTCTCCCAGGCAGGTGCAAATAATTGACGAGGTTTCCCGGGAGCTGTTGCAAAACCCCGGCATCCTCTGTTACAACCGTGAAGCCACGGAGCTTTTTAGAGGAGCAGGTGCCTTTATTGAAGAAAAAAGCAGCGGCTGGAAAATAAGTATCCCCCCGGAATTAATTGACCGGGCCCTGGAAACGGCCCCTGCAAAAATTACCCTGGGAGCCAGGGAACCGGGAAATAATCTGGTTCTGGATGCCCATGAAGCCAGGGTCCGGTTTGGCAGCGGTTCCGAAACAAACACCTGGCTGGAAGTAGAAGAAAAGGATGATAAAATTGAATTTATCAAGAGCAAGGGAAGCCTGGAAAAGCTCTGCACTGCAGCCCATCTCGCCGATAACCTGGAAAACCTGGATTTTTTCATCCGCTGTGTCAACGTCCAGGATAAAGAACTGAAAAATGAAAAAAGGGATGTCCACATTTTTACAGCCAGCCTGAATAACATCACCAAGCATGTCCAGGGAGGGCTGGCGGATATCGAGGCCCTGCCGGATTTAATTAAACTGGGCCAGATTGTTGCCGGTGGAAAAGAGGCTTTTGCCCGGGCCCCGGTCCTTTCCTTCATAACCTGTATTTCTAAAAGTCCCCTGCAGATTGTAAACGATACCACCGACAAACACCTGGCCATTGCCCGGGAGGGGATCCCCCTGGTTGTTTCCACCTCTCCAATGGGGGGCACCACAGCTCCCTTCGACGAATTCGGCATGATCGCCCAGATCAACGCGGAAATCCTGGCCAGCGTAACCTTAAACCAGCTGGCTGCCCCGGGAGCTCCAGTCCTTTACGGAAGCGTCCCGGTAAGGTCGCGCCTGGACAACCTGACTGATATGTACGGGGCTCCTGAATTCATCCACTACAACCAGGACTGTGCCCAGATGGCCCGCCACTACGGCCTTCCCTGTTATTCAACTGCGGGAGTGGGCGACGCAAGGGTTCCGGGAATCCAGGCCACTGCAGAAAAAATGCTTACCATTACCGGAGTCCCCCTGGCCGGAGCGCAGTACATTCACTATGCCTTTGGCCTCCTGGACCGAACCAGCACCTTTAGCCCCGAACAGGCCATTTTAGATAATGCCCATATCGGCATGGTAAAAGCAGGGCTGACCGAGCCAGATATTACCGAGAAAAGAAAAGGAAAGATAACTGAGATGGTAAGAGAAGTTATGGCCAGCAAGCACCAGACCTATATTTACCACCTGCCCCAGCCGAGTAAAGAAGAAGTTTATATCCGTTATTCCCTGGAAGGAGAACGGGGAGCCCTGAGCACTGCACACCAAAAATACAGGGAAATCTGCTCCAAAAAACCCCAAAACCTACCCTCAGAAATCCAGGAGGAAATAAAAGCTGAAATCCCTGGATTACTTCCCCAGATCTGGAGCAAACCCGGAAACTGGCTCAAGTAAAAACAACAAAAAAATTCTTCCCACCAAAAGGTTTTTGTAAAAAAATAATTCCCAGTTCGCGGAAACGATTTAACCGGTTCTTTATAAAACCGGTTTTTTCTTTTTTCCAGCTTATCCCGGGTTAATTTCTCCAGATTCCTCAGAAAAGGTGGATGTCCTTTTATAAAAAACCATTTCAAACTTTTTCCTGTTTTCCT
>PWGV01000011.1 GCA_003554585.1 Halobacteroidaceae bacterium
AAAGTATGAAAGAAGTTATAGTACAATATTTTCTTAGAGCCAGACACCCGAAAAAGTTTTTAACACAATTTTAAAATATGTTTAATGCTGCCGAAGGGCACGGTAGGTGATAACACTTAATTTTAAGTCAATAACATATCTAGATAGCAAACGATTTTATAACTTAGACATATAAAGTTGGCCGGATTTTTTAATCCGGCCAACTTTATCAATTTTAACTAAATTAAGCTATTCAACTACTGGTGCATCACTGTAATGATAGTCTTCATAAATGATATCTTCAACTGTATCGGAAACTACGCCATCTGTCCAGGCAGCGTACTTCATGGACAGCCCGCTCTGGCCGAGGTTAAGCTGCATGGGGATAAAAGGAGCACCTGTGTACTCAAGATCAGTACCATCAACTGTTGTACCTTCTGTTGGGCTGGCAAATCCGGAGTATCTGGTAAAACCTTCTTCAAAAGGAAACTGCGGGGAGTCAACCCAGTTCAGCTCGCGGCAAAACTGGCTTTTTTCCTCTGCAGGTGCAGGTGAAAATATTGGAGAAGGATCGGTTTCTCTATTTTCCTGCAGATCATAGGCATTGAAACTAAATGGCACACAATATTCAGGAGACTTGGTATTTTGCAAAAAGTAGGGACCAAGTGGTGCATCATCAACTGGATAATCGTACTTGGTTGGGAAGTTAAAAAAGTGCAGGGTAACATCTTCATCAGTATTCAAATAGGGAATAGATGTGTTGGTTTTGCTCAGGATAGCTTCAATTTCAAACAGATTATTATTCGCGCCAAATCCTAGAAATGTCTCATCAGCAATAGTCAGCTTATCCTGATTATTGTAGTCCCGCAAAGTGGTTGCATTCAAACCGGAAGTCAGGAACACATCTTCTACTTGAAAGTCCATAAAGCCTGCCAGAATATTTTCAGGCTCATAAGTTACATCGTCAAGCATCAATTGTGAATCCAGATCGTTATACCACTCTCTAATGTCGGGCTTAGCCACTTTTTGCGTACCTTCAATCTTGGGCAGGTCATCAGTAGAAGCAGCATTTATCACATATACATAGCCCATCATGTTGGAATCACCAGGTCCGTCTGCTGTCACCAGTGGCTGGTTGACAGGGTTATCTGCACTAGCGAATTCATCAACACCTACCAAAATGCTGTCATCCTCACTGTACATTACTGGACCACCTTCTGCACCATCCCACTTCAAGGTGCCTGTCCAGACATCAGAGGGGGACAGGAAAATCAAAAAGTCCAGCAGCTCCTGGCTATAGTTTTCACTGCGTACTACAACTTTGGCCACTGTCGAATAAGTCGGACTGGTATTGACCACTGTCAATTTGGTTTCATAACCACCATCAATGGCAGCGTAAAAGGGATAAATCAGAACATCGCCCTGGTTATTGGGAGCGATCTTGACGTGATCATCTGGGCCTGCTGCCCAGGCAGACCCGGCCAGCATCACAACCAAAAAACTGAAAAACAAAATTTTTACTTTTCTCATGCTTTGCTTCCTCCTTTGGCAAGCTTGCAGTTAGAATTTCCACCAACGTTAGACTAATCACCATCTTATACTACGTGCATCCTTTTGAACACCACCTCCTATCTACAAAATTTACATATGGAATGATCCTTTTTTAGAAAAGGACCGGCTTCCCAAAGTCAACTTGTTGCCGGAAAAATAAGAGGATCCCGGATCACGTGAAACCACTCATCTTGGGCCCGTACCCAGCGGTCCCTGCGGCCTGAAGTCGTCTCTTCTCCACTTTCCTTTTCAAAATGCAGATTCAAAGAAATTTCTACGAAGTTCTCACTGCGCTGCACAATATCAAAGACCTCAATCTTTTTTAAAGTATTCCTGCCTGCACCGCGCATATAATTTCGATACTGGCCAAAGGGAATCATTTCCTGCAGGTACGGAGCCTCTATGGCACGGATCTCCTCTATCTGACCCTGGAAGCGCAGACCCCAATACTGCTCAAAACGTTTCTTGAGATCAGATCCTGGCCAGGAGATCTCTTCAGAGGCCAGAACTACTTCAAAATCTTTTGCAAAATCAGTGCCTGTTCCAGGATCTTTTAGTGCACAGCCAGAGCTAAGCAGCATGCCCAGTAAAGCCAGAGCAAGCAGTCCCTTGAACGTTAAATTATTCATGTATGCGAGCTTCATATTTCTTTTTTAAATCCTGGAATGCCTGTTCGCGGATCTCCTGTAACCTGCTGCGCAAGACTCTATTCCTGATCTCTGAGCGCACTTCCTCCAGAGGTTTCAGCCACTCATCCGGTATGTACCCGCGCTCATCAAGCCTTTCCTGGACCTCTGGATCATCCTCATCCTTGAGAAATCTCTCTGGAAAAGCATGGTAGTAAGATTCAATCACTGCCTCGTCCAGTTTCTGTTGCTCTAGAATATGTTCTAAGTATACATCGGAAAAAATATAAAGTTCTTTAGGATTGCGGGGTTCATGCTCGCTCCACTCTTCTCCTGCCAGACCCTGCTGCAGAGCTTCCCTGGCAAAGAGCTTCATCTGCAGGGCATATTTAATGTATTCCTCCTGGCTGGTCCGAAATGGAGTATTTTCTTCCAGAAATGATCTGATCTCCCGGACTTCATCCCTGGTCAGCTCCAGGTCTTGAGCAGAGGCCACAAGTTCCTTGTCCTCTGCTTCCTGGCTGGCCCAGGCAGACAACGCTGCTGTTTGCCAGATCAGAAGAAACAGGAGCAAGCAAAAAGCAACATTGGAAAATATTTTCAACATAAAATCTGACTTTGAATTTTCAACCTTGTTTATAGAATAAATGAATATATAACTGAAAAAGATCCAGCTAATCAACCGTATTGTGCCTATCCTTTGCCTGGTTGTCAACAACTATATCCAGAATTTGATTATCCCGGTGCAAAAAAACCCTTTCCTGGCCCAGCAATTTACCTGTGGAATCCTCCAGCCTGAAATCAAAGAACTTGAATGGATGCAGACCCTCAGGGATCCGCAATTGATAAAACCCTTCAGGACCACTCACAGCAAAGCCCAGCAAAGATGACTGATCAAGCGAACTCAAATAAATCCGCAGGCCATCTCTTGATTCCAGATCTGCTTCCCGATCTTGTCCCTCCTGGTCTGCATAAAGGATCTGGCCCAGCAAATAGTCCTCATCAGTGCCCTGGTCCATAAGGACCACAAACAAAAAATCCCTTTCTTCTGGATTCAGCTCAAAAACCCCGATGCCAATTGCTTTCAGGTCTGAATCGAATATAAATGGCCCAGCATCCTGCTGCATTGCCTCCAGCTCAGCCTGGAGTAAGTTTTCCAAGGCCTGCTCTGCCAGATCCTGCACAGAGGCGCCTGGTAATGCGCGCAGCAGAGCAAACTCCATTTTAAAATATTCAGGGCTATCCTCATAGTCAAGATCTTGCCCATTATTATCCAAAACATTCCTACCCATAGACCGGGCAATGTCAGTCAGCTCAGCGCTTCTGGCCACAGGATTCAGACTCCTTCCTGACAGCTCCTTTGTCTGCAACTCTGTATCCAGCCTGGACCAGGCTGCCTGGGGATCTTGCCGGGCCTGGTTTATGGCCTTGATCAGCTTTAGCTCCAGCAAGACATCCTCCCCAGCTGCCAGGTCCAGAGTAGAGATGTAGGCATTGCCTGTATAAGACTCTGCCTGCAGCCAGCCTTTGGCAATACCCAGGCCTTTGTGCCTGAACCAGGGATTTAGCACACCTGGTTGTGATAGATCAGCATACTGCAGCTCATGCAGAAACATCTGGGAAAAAAGAGCTGCTGTAGCCCGCTCAGCCCCCAGGAAATTCTTAAAACCCACCAGACCCAGATCTTCCCAGACCTGAACCGGGGCATAACCCTGCCTTAAAAGCCTGTCTTCCGGCATTGAGCCATCCAGCCCTTCAAAACTGAAGTAACCATTTTGCAGCATATCCTGGCTGTGGCTGTATGCAGCCCTGCACAGCCTGTCATCCTGCTCCAGGGCGGGCAGCTCCTGCTGCAGCAAAAACTCCATTTCCGGCCGTTGCTCAAACAGATCTTCCAGGTCCAGACCAAGATCCTGGGCAGTCTGTCCCGGATCGGCCCTGACCTGCTCCAGAAACTCCAGAAAAAGCAGTTCCTCAGGCTCCTGGCAGAAGTCCTCAGGCTCTTCAAGGGCAGAAGCAACAACCGGCAGAAGCAGCCAGAGCAGCATAATCAGGGGTATAATTATCTTTTTTGTATTCATAAGCTGTTATAATCTCACTTTTTACTTTTCAGACATCAATTTCTTTGCAAAAAGCTATCCAAGAAAAGCTATCCAGCGCCTCCCTGCACCTGTCTATTGTCTGCCAGTAGTAACTGCGACAATTGCATTATCAAAAATCAGAGTTGATTCCTTGGTCTTGCATCAAAGTCCAGGAAATGCTTGAGCTTAGGGTCCTGCCTTCTGCCTGTGTTTTTTTATCTGGATTCCGGCCTTCGCCGGAATGACGGAGGCTTGGCAAGAATACTCGAACGTGCAGATTATTGAAGCCTTGCTCTGCAGGCACATCAAGAGCTGGTCAAATCCAGCCACCATTGGTCAAATTTAACCAATGACAGTAAACATTAAACCAGCCTGATATTTTTTAACTGCCAGAGCCCATCTGCTGCATGGCCTGCAATAAAAGCTGCCTGGCCTGTTCATTGCCTGGATCAAGCTCCAAAGCCCGGCCAAAGGAGCGCATCGCCTCCTGGGCCTGATTGGTGCGCAAAAGAATAATGCCCTTATTCATCACCGCCTGCACTGATTCCGGATCTATCTCCAGGGCCTGATCCAGGGCCTGCAAGGCCTTTTGGGACTCTCCAGTCATGAACAGCAGGGAGCCTTTGTTCATCAGGGCATCAAAGTTGTCCGCATCCAGTTCCAGAAGACGATCCAGCTGCCTGATGGCCTCCTGATACCTGCCATTCTGAGCCAGAGCCCCTGCCAGGTTCAGCCTGGCATTGAGCATTTTAGGATCTGCTTCCAGGGCCCTCTGGTAATGCCCTATGGCCTCCTGGTGCTTGTTCTGGGACTGCCGGACCAGACCCAGGTTATAATGGGCCCTGGCCAGCCCGGGACGCAAATTCGCTGCCCGGACAAAATGCTGCCCTGCCTGGTCAATTCGCCCGGATTTGGCCAGGATCAAACCCAGGTTCAAATGGGCGTCTGCATAACCAGGCCGAAGCTCCAGGGCCTGTTGATAATGCTTGGCTGCTTCCTGGATACGTTCCTGATCTTCCAGGGCCTGGCCCAGATTATTATGCGCCCTGGGGTTTTCCGGCCTCTTCTCCACTGTGTCCGCCCAGATACTGACCCGGTCCTGCCAGACCTGATTGCGCTGAAATGTGCCTATAGCAAGCACACACAGCAGCAGGACAGCTACTGCCAGGGCCGGCCTTTTCCAGCGCTGGAGAGCCTTGCCCAGTGCATAGCCCAGTATCAGGGCCAAGCCGAATAAAGGCAGATAGAGTCTATGCTCAAACAAAGCATCACTAATGGGAATCAGGCTGGATTCCACTGACAGAGCAATGAAGAACCAGAATACCCCCAGGCTGACGGCAGGCAGGGCTTTGCGCAGCCAGATCCCGGTGCCAGCCAGGGCCGTGAGCAGTAAAAGCCCCCATATGGTCCAGCCCTGAAAAAGGCTGTGCACAAAAGGGTACATATAGTCCAGGCTCAGATTCTTGGGCCAGACCAGCAGCCCCAGATAAATACTGACCACCTGGAACTGGGTCAAAAGATACTGCAGCCTGCTTATCTCCAGGGTTTCCCTGGTCCGCTGGTCTGTCTCCTCCAAAAGACGCCCCAAAGAAATCTCACCCTGCAACGCACCTGCACTGTATAAGACAAACAGCAAAAAAACTGCGCAGGCCGGGGCCAGGTACATCAGTTTCTTTTTCCAGCCCGCCCAGGTTTGATCAAAGAGCAGGTATTCCACCAGCAAAATTGCCAGGGGCAGGCTCAGGGCGATCTGCTTGCTCAAAAAGGCTGCCAGCCCACACAGGAAACAAAGCCCAAACCAGGCCAAGCCCTTGCACCATGCCTGCCTGTTCCGGGTCTGATGCAAAGTCCGGGCTTGCTCCAGCACCTGCCTGCCCAGAATATAACAAAGTACTGCGCCCAGATAGAACATGCCCGCCATGGAGGTATAACGCTGCACAATATATGTTACCGCCTGAGTCTGCACCGGATGCAGAACGAAAATAAGAGCTGCAAAGGCTGCCGGAATGACTGACCGGTACCAGCCTGAGTTTGAATTATCATTGCTTGGAGCCAGCCGTCTGAAAAGAATAAGGGCCAGGAAATAAACAATAAAAGCCGACAGGATATGAACGACCAGGTTAACCAGGTGAAAT
>PWGV01000075.1 GCA_003554585.1 Halobacteroidaceae bacterium
AGAGCTGCGCACAAACCATCGAATTAGCCAGGAGCAAATGGCAGAGCTTTTAAATACCAGCAGGCAAAGATATGCTCGTCTGGAAAATGGACAAGTGGATATTTCTTATGTGATCATAAAAAAAATTGCTGATTATCTTGGTGTGGCTACAACGGAGATTACAGATGCTGAACAGGAAAATAAGGATCTGGTTGCTTTCTTTAGAGAGAGGGATACCAATGAAGATATCGTGAAGTCCGTTGCTGAGATTCAGGAAATATTGAGAAATTTTCATGCCCACGAAAAACTTTATGACCAGATGAAAGTACGTGATTAGCATGTGGATCAATAAATCGGGAATCGAACAACAAGCCCTGCAGATACGTCAGGAATACAATATTCAGACATATGGCGTAAAAGATATCTTTAGTTTGGTGGATTAAAGTGGAATCCAGCTGATTCGTTATCCCTTTGGGAAAGACAAGTTGTTAGGGTTTTCCACTATTTTTGAAGGAAAAAAAATTATTGTTTCAAACTCATCAGAAATCTTGTCCAGAGAGAATTTTACAATAGCCCATGAACTAGGACATGTGGTTTATGATTTTGAGGATGAATTTGGTGCAGTAAAAATTGATATCGAGATCATACAGTCTTTATTCCGGCTCTCATCTCGGGGTCGATAGACCCCGAGGATTCCCGCCGGAGATTCTAAAGCAACTTCTAAATACAAATTCTGTGTGCATATAAAAAGAGGCTGATTTTAACCGACCTCATCTAATTGCCTAACCGTCACCGTTATTTTCTTTAACCGCTCAATTATTTCTTCTAAATCTTCAGCTTGATCAACTAAAAACACCGCACTGATCAAACCTGACAAATCAAGCAGCTGTTTTTCATCGTAAGATTCATCACATGTATCTATCCTTTTTATGTTTGATGAATTAGTCGGCCACCTGATAGTATGTTATGGCTCAAGGTTTGATAATATTTGGTATCAGAAGTTTAGAACTAAAATGATGATGACAGCACGACGTTTTAACGAAAGCCATGGTACAGAAAGAAACTATTATTGGGTGAACCAATATTGTCAGAAGAAAAATATTGATTACAGAGTTAAAATGCGAAAGTTGAAAAAATATCTAGCTAATAATAACCAAAAGAGGCCGCTCCGAGTTGCGTTCCCTACTTTATCAATCAGCAATGATCATGATATGCAAAAACGCGCAAATGATCAAGTGCTATCAACATTACAGGACACGAAGCAATAATCTGCTTAAATCAAAACAGGCATTGGTAATCGTACTAACCGGAAATGCCCTCATTTTAAATGAAATTTCCTGCCATCTATTTTGACATTCCACCGGTTATCACGTACTATGTACACGAGGTGAACAACTTTGCGCAGGCTAATACTGGTTGTCTCAGGTATTATTATTATAGGGATTTCTTACCTGTATATATCAAACCTTTTGCAGGAAAGTACCGAAGTATTTTTCAATGGCCGGGAAATCGATCTTGATCACCCGGCAATCGTCGAAGACGACACTCTTTTAATACCGGCAATTCCTGTTCTCGAGACGCTTGGCTTTGAAGCTGTAAAAGATGCTCATAATAGGATTACCGCTACCAAAGGTAATTACAAAACCGGTTTTACCCCTTACGGAAGCACCTCAACCATCCATAATAATACGACTTCTTTTAATGTAGCCCTGGAAAATAATGATGATAAGATTTTATACCTTCCAGCCCTCAAGGCTGTCGAAGCACTTGGGCTTCTTAACAGTTGGGACAGGGATTCGGGAGCCTATCATATTGATATCCCACAAGCATTTGACCCGGAGCTGCCGGAAGGCCAGGAAGAGCCACTTCTTTATCTTGCTTATCCGCCAAGAAACGGATTTAATTATTACAGCAATGATCTGTTTGTCTTCGGTACCACCCAGTCCTATTCGGCAGTATGGGTAACCGTTAACGGAAAGCCGGTCGACATAATTGATCACCGTACAGGCAATTTTTTAACCATGATTGAGATTCCCCGGGGAGAAGAATATCTTTTGACGGTAGAAGCTACAAGTGCAAAGAATACTACCAGGGTTGAGCGAACCGTCCTATATCCCGATTGGTGGCAGGCCATGTCGGAAGAAACATTAGCTATCCATGAAAACCACCGGCTGCCTGGAGCAAACCAGGTCCTGCAGGCCGGAGATACCCTACAGATAGCTGTGCAGGGCAGCCCGGGGGCCGATGCAACTTATCAGCTTGGTAATAATAATACAGTCTATCACATGATGGAGAGAGCCCATCCCGGTGGCCCTGCCGGCAGAGGCGGGATATATACTGCCACTTACAGTGTTTCTGAAAATGACCTGCCGGAAAGCGGGGAAACAACGCTATTACCGATTACAGTTGCCCTGCAAAAAGGCAGCGCTGTGGTCAGCCAGGAGTTGCCGGGTAAAATAGCCTTCACTGCCGAACAACCATACAGGTATATCGAAGTGCGGCCGGAGCATGAACTTAAAAATAACGGCTGGCTCTACCACCTGAGAGACAATGAACTGAATCTGCTTTCAAGCACATTCGGAGGCTCCGGTCATCCAACCACAGTCATTAACTATCTTAGAGAAGGCACTCGCTATAGAGCTATTGGCCGGGCCGGCAGTTATTACCGGGTAACCATCCCCGGCAGCAGAAGCATTTATCTTATTCACCAAAACATGGTTAAGGAGCTGACAGATACACAATTAAGTGAGCCCGTACTAAATGATATAGAATTTAAGGAAAACAGCCAAAAAGTCAGTGTGCTTCTTAAAACAACTGAGAGGTTCCCATATTTTACAGATGATAGCGCTCAAGGACTTAAAATCGAATTAAGAGGAGTCATAACAAAAGATAATTTTTCGGTATCCACAATGCCTGAAGGTATATCAGAATTTAAAGTAGATCCCCTTATTCCGGGCGATAGCAATAATCAACTGGTCACCATAGAGCTTGACTGGTCGATGAAAGGATTTAAACCGTACTGGGAAGGCAATAACCTGGTCATTGATTTCTATAAACCATCTGAAATTAATCTGGAAAACCCTCTAAAGGGGAAAAAAATAATCATTGATCCGGGTCACGGCGGCAGAGATACCGGCGCAACCGGACCCGGTCATCTTGACGAAAAGGATGTTAACCTGAACATGAGCTTATCCTTAAAAAATATGCTGGAAGAAGCAGGTGCAGAAGTTATTATGACCAGGACGGAAGACGTTTATGTTAACCTGTACGACAGGCCTGAAAGAATCGATGCTTATAACCCGGACCTTTTAATCAGCGTACATGCCAACGCACACAGACACGGCGCACAGGCCGTCGAGACTCACGGCTTGATGACTCTCTACAACTACGAGCATAATAAAATTTTGGCTGAAATTATGTTAGATAAACTTGCGGAGCGGACGGGGCTGCCCGCTATGATGACCTGGAGAAGAAACATTGCAGTGGTCAGACACTCCCATGTCCCGACCGTATTGGTCGAAGCAGGCTATATGATGCACCCGGTAGACAACTGGTACATCCTGCATCCCCGCGGCCAGGAAGAATTTGCCCTGGCAATGATGGAAGGTATTGAAGCATATTTTCTGGAATTTGCAGAATACAAAAAGGGCGGTGGTAAAGGGATCAAGGTCAAAGCCTTCTTTAACCAGTATGGCCAGACCATCAATTGATTTACGAAGGTCTGTCGGTCCCATGGCAAGGTATACCCGGGTGCTGTTATTTTCAAAGATCATAGGCTTCTTAACAGTTTAACAGCTGTGACGAATAGTTCCTGGCCGAAGCCGGGTTTTAACTCTATTGATACCTGGCCGATCTTGATGGTCAGGGTTGGCTCTGGTTCTCCAATGTCCAGGCCCAGCCAGCGGGTTTCTTCCGGCTGTTGGTGTTTTAGTTTTCTGCGCCAGTATGAGAGTTGGTTTTCTTTAAATCCCCGGGCGGCGCACCATTTCGCACCGCTTAGGCCGCTGGCCTCGAATTCTGCTATGCGCTCTATCCAGGCTTCTTTTTTGGCCTGGCGCTCGGTCATTGTCAAGATCGCTTCCTCCTTGTCACCTCTTTTGTGATAGAGTATGACATATGGAGGGGGAATTGTTTAGGTGGGGACTATTGTACGCTTACCTTTTTAAAAGGTGGACTGAAAGAATATTGACCCGCAATATTGAGCCTGAGGAGAAAAAAGAAGTTGCTAATATTTTACAGGAAACTCGACCTGAAGAGGTGGAGCAGATGATTTCCAACGTGGAAAGAGTTCTGAAAAAAACTTATCAAGATGCGGAAAAGAAGAGCATAGAACAGGGCATAGAACAAGGTATGGAACAAGGTATAGAACTGGTGTGTGACCAAGGTGGCCCGGCAGATGCTGATAGAGGGTATCGATCTTGAAATAATCAAAAGATGCACAGGATTGTCAGATGAGAAAATAGAAAAGCTGAAGTAGCTCCTCATTGATTGGAACAGCACATTTCTGTAGCGTTTATAAAGGGGCTTAAAACTACTCAAGCAGAAAGTCTAAGATATTTTGTATTCTGACGCCAGAATAGTCATCAAATACTGGTTGGTCCATCGTTAAAATAACTTTTGGATAATTGTCTTTGATTGCTTGAAGGGGGCGTAACTCTCTTTCACGAGTCTGTCCATCTAGGATGGTTGCTGAAACTTGATAGTAAATTTTTTCGTTGGACTTTGTTCCTACAAAGTCGACTTCCACGGGTCCGATTTTGCCGATTGTAACTTCATAGCCACGTCTGATCAGTTCAAGATAAACGATGTTTTCCAGCATGTGGCCATAATCTGTATCTCTTAATCCGGTAAGCTGATTGCGAATTCCCATATCAACCATGTAATATTTCTCGAGAGTTTTTAAAAACATTTTGCCTTTAAGATCGTATCTATTTGCTTTATAAACAATGTATGCATCCTCTAGCATCTTTAAATAGTTGTCTATTGTTTCTCCGGTGGTTTTCCTCCCGCTGCTATTCAGATAATCGCTGATTCTTTTTGCAGATACGATGTTTCCTACATTTGCTGCAATAAATTTAAGGATACTTTCTAATAAAGCAGAATCACGTATGTTGTTCCGTTCGATAACATCTTTCATCAAGACTGTGTTATAGATCCCTTCCAGGAAAGGACCAATGGTATCTGTGTTTTCCAGGAGTATAACTACTGTAGGGAGTCCGCCATACTTCAGATATTGGTTGAATTGCTCCTGAAGTGTACCTTGATCATTCGAATCGATGAAGTCTAGATACTCCTTGAAAGACAATGGCAGCATCTTTATTTCTACGTATCGGCCAGAAAGCAAGGTGGAAAGCTCTGAGGATAATAAGTAGGCGTTTGAGCCAGTTATGTAGATGTCTACATTCGCATCTACCAGAAAAGAGTTTACTGCCTTCTCCCAAGATGGAATGATCTGAACTTCATCTAAGAGCAGGTAGTGTTTTTGTTTGTCATCTAGTAACCGCTCTTTGATGTAGCTATGCATTTGCTTGTAATCAGATATGTGGCCAAACTCAAAAGACTCAAAGTTCATGCGAATGATGTTTTTTTTTGATATTCCAGTGTCAGTTAAATGGTTCGAGAATAAGGACAGCAAAGTTGATTTTCCGCAACGCCTGATCCCGGTAACAACTTTTATTAATGACTTATCCTTGTATTGGATGAGCTGTGAAAGATACAAATCTCGATTTTTCATGGTATACCACCTAGATAAAGTATAACCGAAAAATAAAGTGTTATTAAGTACTTTTGCGGTTATAACCGTTTAAAATAATTAGAACTTAAAAATTTAGGGAGTTTCAGTTTAATAATGTCTTATACAGATATGTTCCTTCAAAACTAAAAGATGGCGTAGTTGAAGCGAAAAACACCAGCGGGGTAAGGGTAACTGATCTGGAACGGAAAGTGATCGATGGCATCAAGGATTTTGAAAGAATAGGTGACTTTGAAGAGCTGATAAACTGTCTTGAAGGAATATTATATCTGGATGAAGTAAAACTTAAAAAATATCTGGATGGTTATGATATAAAGGCACTTTATCAAAAGACAGGTTATCTGCTTGATAACTTCAAATATAACATGCAATTGACGGATGAATTTATCCGGTATTGTCAAGATAGAATCGGTAAAAGCACACGCTATTTGCTTAAGAATTCGGCTGATGAAAACCGATATGTTAGCCGCTGGCAGCTGGTGGTCCCGGAAGGGTTACCTACCTGACATTTTCATGTGCGCTATTCTAATAGATGTTACTAAAAATATCATTAAAACGCTATATTAAGCATTAAAATTAAACATTGACAAGATAATGTTATTTGGAGTAACATATAGTCAAGGAATGGTTATACTATGTATTGAGGGGGGGGCTCAAAAATGAAAACTTTATCAACTTCTGAGCTTGCAAAAACTGTAAAGTTAAAACGTGATCAAAAGGGGCTTACTCAGGAAGAACTTAGTAATCTTACCGGAATAAACCGAATAATGATTGGCCGCATAGAGCGTGAAAATTTTATTCCATCCATAGCTCAATTTGAAGCATTGGCAAATACACTTGACTTTGCAATTGCAGATATGTTTGTTGAGAAGGAGAAGCCAAATTCATTTGTTGCACTTCGCAGCGAATCATTAAGTGATACTGAAAAAGAAGGTGTCGACAAGCTATATACTATGATGTTATCACTTAGGCAGCAAGTCTTGTTAAGGAGTAAATTTGAAAATGAATCTATTGATCGCCCTTAACGAAATTCAGTGTAGAGATATCCGCACTCTGGCTCATAAAAAACGTCTTGAGTTAGGTTTTACCGACGAAACGCCTATAGCAAATGATATCTTAACTATTCTTGACAGTCTTAACATCATGTTACTGGAATATCCTATCAAGTCAGAAGGCGGTAAACCGGCATTTTCTGCTGCTCTTATGTATTCTGAAGAAGGTGGTCAAGAGCTAGCTTTTATTGGCCTTAATACTTCTGATTATTTTGATAAGCAAATTTTTGCTTTAGCTCATGAGCTCTATCATTATTATACGAAGGCTGGCTCACATCTTAGCAGAATAGAAGATGATGAAAAAAATATCACTGAGGCCAAAGCTAATAGGTTTGCAGCAGAGTTTTTACTTCCTGAAAGTGTTTTGGAGAGTATAGTATTTGATGAATTTAAAACTTCCTCACTCCAAAAAATACAAACTAAGACGTTACTTCGATTTGTTGCTAGATTGCAATGTACTTGGTGGCTTCCTTATCGTTCGCTGGTTAAAAGGCTCAAAGAAATTAATGCTATTTCAGACAAGCAATATAACGAGCTCTATGCCATTGATGAGCGTGATATGAATGGAGAGTATGGTCGAATTGGGAAAGCCATTAATAATGACACTTTTTTAAAACTTAACACTGCGACAAATAATGTTGGTACGTCACCTAAAGATATAGAAATAATTATTCGCAACTTTGAAGATAACCTTATAGACGAAGATAAATTTGCCGATACCTTGCTTTTGTTTAATAAGAAGCCAGAGGATTTTGGATATGAAATAAATATCTCACAAGAAGATATTGATGAATTTGAAGATTTCTTATGTAGGGAGGAGGATGAATGAAAGTTGATTTGGCCTCCCCTAATCCAGCTTTAATTAGTATCATCAAGCATCCTGAGCAAGTTATTACTTTGGATGCTAATTTTCTTATCCCACCCGATAGAAGCCGATTCACTAAGAATAGTTTCGACTTCCCCTTATTTCAGAAAATATGGTTGGATCCTGTCTTTACTGTATTTTCTAATCTAGCCATTCATGAGGCTGTATATGATGAGCTGATATTACCAGCAGTCCAATCATACATCAAATCAATGATAGATAGTAACCCTCCACGATTATCCGTTCATAAAGACTCAAGTTTAAGATCAGAAGAACGGGTAATTAGAGAGGCCATAGAATATAAAATCTATCCACTGACAAATTATGATCCAATGATTGATAACAAGGATGACCGGGGTGAAGTTAAGTCTCTAGCTTATATAGCTGTGAAAGGTTTAATATACTTCGCAGCCCATGATACCAACTCTATACAGTTAATTGAAAAAGCAGAAGAATGGTTTACAGGCTTAGATAATGTACAAGCCATCAAAATGTATGAACTTATATTTTACCTTTACAAAACTGGCATAGGTGATAAGAGATCTTTGAGAATGCTGTATAAATACCAATATCATCTGACTCCAAATGAGAAAATATCCAATCCCGAATGGAGCCAATTTATAGGTCTAATGGAGTCATTGTATTCCTTTGGTATGCTTGATGCATAAAGCATACTCATCAGGTGGCCGACTAATTCATCAAACATAAAAGGATAAGCATATGTGATGAATCTAAACAACTTTGAAGATCATATCGATTCCATTATCCTGGCGCGCGGTTTCGGCTACTACACTGCTGGGTATGTGCTTTCGCTGGTGGAAACAGACGAGCTTAAGTATCGGGCAAAAGTAGAGGGTACTGAGCTCTACACAGTGGTGGTGGGGTTTGATCAGCAGGCAGAGATAAACTTCACTGTCTGCGACTGCCCATATGTATATGGCGAGTACTGCAAACATCAGGCAGCCGTGCTCTATGCTCTAAGAGCGGGGCAGGCAGAACAAAAGCAGGCCGGCACGAAGGGTAAACGGGCAAGCAAAGTTGACGAATTCGCAACGCTGCTTGAGGCACAGAGTAAAGACGAACTGGTTAAATTGCTGCTGGCCATTGGCGCTGAACATGAAGAACTTAAACAGGAAATTACGCTGCAGCTGGGAGGCGGCAGTGAAGAGGACCTGATCAGCGAGGCAGTGGTGCTGATCCGCAGTTGGATTGATAAGTACAGTGATCGCGACGGGTTCGTGAGCTATGATGCAGTATGGGACGCAGTCAGGGGTGCAGATAAGGTTTTAGATAAGGCGGGGTTGATTGGAGAAAGTGGGCGGCTTACCGAGGCTATAAAGCTTATTTTACTGGTAATGCGGGAAATGGTGGATCTGCTTGACAGGGCAGATGATTCCGCCGGCTGTATTGGGTCGGTTATTGATGATGCGCTTAACCTGCTTGCTGCATTGCTGGAGGATGAAGAGTTGGATGAAGACGAGCAGGAAGCGGTTTTTGAACTGCTCATCAGTGCGGCAGATGAGCAGATTTATGACGGCTGGAGTGACTGGCGCCTTAGTTTACTCAGTTTATGTGCGGAGGTAGCTGGCGAGGAAAAGCTGAGAGTGCGGCTGGAAGAATACTTGGCCTCGCTTGTTGCCGAGGAAAGGAAAAGTGTTTGGCGAGATAAGTACCTGGCTGAACGGGTGAGCCTCATTCGCTACGGAATGGTTAAAAGGTTTGACGGGGAAGATAAGGCAGAGCAGTTTTTGATGCAGAACTTGCATATGTCAGATTTTAGGGAAATGGCGATTAAGCAGGCCCTTAAAGGACAAAATTATGAGCGGGTAATTGAGCTGGCCCTGGAAGGTGAGCAGCAGGATGAGCATTTGCGGGGATTGGTGCGTAAGTGGCGGGAATACCGCTATCAGGCCTACCGGGAAGCGGGGGATCTGGCACAGCAGCGGGAGTTAGCCCTGCAGTTTATAGTGGATGGCGATTATGCCTATTATGAAGAATTGAAAAAAACATATACTCTTAAAGAGTGGCAGGCGGTTTATCCGCAAATTATCTCGATACTTGAAGAACAGGGTAAGGCAATGCTGGGTGTTTACACCTCTATTCTGGTGGAAGAGAAAGAGAAGGCGAAGCTTTTGGAGTATGTGCAAAGGCAGCCTGCTATGGTTGAAGAATTTTACCAGGAGTTGCTTGCCGACTACCCGGAAGAGCTTTACCGCTTGTTTGTGCAGCATATCGAGAAACTTGCTGCCAATTCAGGGGATCGGGGCGGCTACAAGCGGGTATGTGCGGTTATCCGCAGGCTGAAAAAGATCGGCGGCAAAAACGAGGCCGCCCTGGTAAAGGAAAGACTGCTAAAAATCTACAAAAACCGCCCCGCAATGCGGGATGAACTCTCCCGGGTTTAACCCCACAAACCCATCATAAGGAGCGAAAATAAAAATGGCTCCGAGTGTTGGGTAGGAAACGGGGTGGTGATACGCTAAGCTTAAGACATTTCAGCCACAAATAATTAAAAAAGTACAAATAAATATATAGACGTATATATAAATATATGTTATTATTACACCACAACATAGCTTGAAGCAGGCTTTGTGTAAATGTGAGGTGAAAACCATGGCCGGGAAAATGTTAAGCCCGGAGGAGGTTGCCGAGCGCCTTTCTGTAACTCCGAACACGGTACGAGCATGGTTGAGAGAAGGGACGCTTAAAGGGGTCAAGCTTGGCAACAAGATCTGGAGAATAAGTGAAGAAGAGCTGCAGGCTTATATCTGCCGGGAACAAGGCGCCCATTATGGCAGTGATGATCAGGAAGAAGAACTGTCACCGGAAGATATGAAAGCAGTTCAACGAGGTATTGAGGATGTTAAATCCGGCCGTTTCGTAACCCTGGATCAGTACGAGCAGGGTAAAGACTTATGAGTTACAAGGTCAGTTTGTCCAGGGAAGCAGTTAAAACGCTGAAACGGGTTGATCAAAAGCTTGAAAACAGGATGTTAAAGAAACTGCGTTCTCTGGAAGAGGACCCCAAAGGTAAGGGAAAGGCTTTAAAGAACTTTGCAGGACTATATTCCCTGCGCGTTGGTTCCTGGCGTATTATTTATATTGTGAACGAAGATGAGCACAATGCTTACGTGGTAGCGATCAGAGCGCGGGGTCAGGCTTGCCGGTAAAAAGCTCCAATCTTGATAGCAGGCTAGAAATCCTTCAGTTACGATATCCAGTTATCAAGGGTTAAGTTCTCAATTCGCTGGTAATGTTTAATATTACCGGTAACAAGCAGGGTCGACGTTTCAAGGGCAGTAGCAGCAATTAACAGATCGGCGTCAGCAAGGAGGATTCCCTTGTTTTCCAGCATCGCTTTAAGCTGACCAAATCTAGAAGCGATCTTGCGATTTGAATTGATTACCTTCACCGTAAGGATAAATTGTTCTAACCCGGTTTTATTTTTCTGTGGGTTGGCCGATTTTCCAACCCCATAATAAAGTTCAGCAACTGTCATGAATGAAATTGCCACCTGGTCGGAATAATTCTGTCTTTTTTTTATAATATTGCGGTTTCCGCGAAGCAGATGGATGCAGACATCAGTATCCAGGAGTATCACTCTATAAATCCACCTTTCTGCCGGCTGTTCGGTGTGCTTTTATATCAGCTGCAATCTCTTCTGCTGAACGCCTGTCTTCCCAGGTCCCGGCAATTTTATCCCACAGCTCAACCTGTGCTTCCTGCGGAAAGGGATCATCTTTGTTACCGGCATAGTAGAGATCAACACATTTTTCCAGAACCATTAAGATTTCATTGTTTAAACTTCTTTTTTCAGCTTTCGCCTGATTGCGCATCTTTTCGAGAAGATCTTGCGGAATGTTGCGAATGGTCAGATTGGCCATCTGAATCTCCTCCCTTCTGTATAGGGTTATGATAGTTATATATTAACACTAATATGGTTACATGTCTATCAAGCCGCAGGTTTACATTCTCTGCGGCATAGATTAAACTCATATTACTTATAAGCATATATATTGCATTGACAACCATTTATCCCATAATTATAATGTAATTAGTGTAATGTTTGTATTTTCACGGAGATCATAAAATATTTATAGTGCTTGTAGGAGGGGCTTGCTATGAAGGGCAGACTGCTTAGCCCGGAAGAAGTAGCTGAACGCTTGGCGGTTAATTCTGCCACGGTCAGATCATGGCTGCGCAGCGGTAAGCTTAAAGGGGTTAAGCTGGGCAAAAAAATGTGGAGAATTGATGAGCGCGAAGTGCGGGAGCTGTTGTGCCGGGAAGAGGACGTTAAATATGGTGTTAGTGTTGCCGAGAATAGTTTAGCGGATGCGGATACTGATGATTTTAGGGCAAAGCACAAAGAGAGTATTCTTAACAATTTAGAACTTCTTAGCGCAGGTAGTTTGGCAAAGGTAGATTTAATGGTCCGGGATCTGAAAGAGCAGGAAAATGCAGCTGATAATGAAAATAAAAGTCCAGCCTACCTGCGGGCCCGCCGGGCATTGAGCAGTATAAAAGGTTCTTTAAGCAATGATATTATTGAAGAGCGAAAAGAGCGGCTATGAATATATTTCTTGACACATCTGCCCTGGTTAAATTCTATCATGAAGAAGAAGGCACAGCCTCGATCACAGCCCTGATTTTAGATTGTAGTGGCGATATCTTTATTTCAGAGCTGGCAAAACTGGAAATTATATCGTCTTTTTGCCGCCGTTTCAGAAATAAGGAAATTGATGAAGATGCTTATCAAGAGGCCCTTGAGGCTTTTCGGGAGGACTTGCAGCGTTATAAGCTTGTTCCATTAACCCACCTGGTTTTGAAGAAGGCCGAGGTGATTTTGCTTGATTTAGCGCCCACCACCGGGCTGAGAACTGTGGATGCTTTACACCTGGCAACTTTTATCCTGGGTAGTTCATCAGATAGTCTTTTTGTGGCTGGCGATAAAATCCTTTTGCAGGCGGCTGAAGCAATAGGTGCTAATACTTATTGTCCCCCTTAAACTTGCCGGCAAAATTAATTAGGTTATTTTTGGAAGTGGATCACTTTTTAGATAAACAACTGGAAGTCAGGATATCATAAACAGAAAACCACTTGCGCCGCTTCTCCAGAAGATCTTCCGGAGTGTTGCGTATGGTAATGAGGTGATCATTTTGAATTTGCTTGAGCGAATTAGCTTGGATCCTGAAGTTTGTCACGGTAAGGCATATATAAAAGGAGCCAGGATAGATGAACAATAAACATATTACCCTCAGTTTTAAAAGATATATGGTCAACAGAATTGATTTTAGCTATAACCCGGATTATAGCGGCGGCCAGGCCAAGATGGATATCAATTTTAATCATTCAGTAGCGGTTAAAGATAATGAAGCGCAGGTAACCCTGCGGTGTATGTTATTTCGCAACGCCAAGAAAGAAGAAAAGCCCTTTTACCTGGAAGTACATATGACCGGGTTGTTTACTTTTAACGGAGATCTTGAAGGTGAAGAACTGAAACACTTTCTAAGAAAACAAGGCTTGACGGCCCTATTTCCCTACATGAGAGCCTTGATAACCAATATCACAAGCAGTTGCGGTTACCCCCCGGTCATTCTTCCGATCATCAATGTTAACCAGCTTATTGAAAAACAAAGTGCCCAGGACGGAAGCGAACACTAACCGCCGCCGGTAATGCTCCCTAAGGAGTAACGGCTGATAAGATCTGAAACAAAGATGGAAGCTCTCCGGAAGCAGGGAGTTTCCATCTTTGCTGTAACCATCCCGGCGCTTCTTTTCTGTGATTTTATTCAAAGTCCTCGATTTATATATTTTAATTTTTCCGGTGGCAGGAAATCCGGTAAAAGTAACGAAATTTAAGTAAAATGAGTTAAAAAGAAAAGAGGTGCTACGGTTACTTGGAGCAGGAACTGGATCTGCGCGCGTTATGGCAGGTAATTGCTAAAAGATGGAAACTAATTGTTATTATCCCCCTGGCGGCAGCGCTTATCAGCCTGCTGGTCAGTGCTTATATAATCACCCCGCAGTATACCGCATCGACAACCATTATCGTAACCCGCCCGGCCGACACCTCGGAGCTGATCTACCGGGATGTGCAGCTGAGCAGGGAATTGGTGGGCACCTACCGGGAAATTATGCACAGCCGCCGGGTTTTGGAAATGGCTATTGTCAACCGCAGTTTACCCTACAGCGCGGGAGAACTGCGGGAAAAGGTAGATGTCCAGGCGGTTCGCGATACGGAACTGTTCACGGTCGATGTGACCGATCCCGATCCTGTCCTGGCCCGCGATATAGCCAACGAGATGGCCCGGGTGTTCAAGGAACAGGTTGTCGAAATTATGCAAATTGAAAACGTCAGTGTGATCGACGAAGCGGTGACCCCGCGCGGGCCGGTCAGCCCGAGAATTGAACTTAATGTGGCGGTAGCCTTTGTGGTTGGTTTGATGGCGGCCTTTGGTCTTGCTTTCCTGATCGAATACCTGGACCAGTCTGTTAAAGACCCCGGCGAAGCTCAGCAGCTTTTAGAGGTGCCGGTGATCGGGGTGGTGCCAAAAGTCGAAGGCGAGAATCTTTTTGCCCGCAGCAATCCCCGCTCGCCGCCGGCGGAAGCCTTCCGGACGTTAAGAACCAATATTCAGTACAGCAGTATAGATAAGCCGGTGAAAAGGATCCTCATTGCCGGGGCCAACCCGGCCTGCGGCAAGTCGACCGTGGCGGCCAACCTGGCCGTGACTTTAGCCCGGCGGGAATCTTCGGTGCTTTTGATCGACGCCGATTTGCGCCGGCCCACTATCCATAAGTTTTTCAACTTGGAGAATGAGCCAGGATTATCAAGCCTGATTTTCAAAGAAGGGCTTAATCTAAACGAAGTGATCAGGAAAAGTGATGAAGAAAAAAACCTGTATATACTGCCAAGCGGACCGGTCCCCCCTTACCCGGCGGAGATGCTGTCATCGAAGCGGATGGAAGTGTTGAATGAAGAGTTCGCCAGGCGCTTTGAATATATTATCTATGATTCACCGCCGGTAATTGCTGTTACCGATGCCGCCCTGATTTCCCGGCTGGCGGACGGGACCCTGGTGGTGTTAGATTACGGGGTAGTCCGCAAGGATGAAGCCCAGAGCGCCCTGGAGCAGTTTTACAAGGTCCATGCCAACGTGATCGGGCTGGTGATCAACAACATGCCCCACAGCCGCTCCTATTATAACGGCTACCAGTACTACTACAGCAGTTACGGGGATGAAAGCAGGAGCAAAAAAAGCCGGGTTAAAAAAGCCGTTAAAAAAACTATTCAAAAATAAAAAGATAACTTGAGGATAATTATTGCCGGAGGTCGGGTAAGCGAACCCGACCTCTTTTTATGGGATCAGTCGCTGTCAAAGCCAAGGGCACGGCGCACGGTCACCCGGCAGGTGTCGGTAAAGCCGCCATCTTCAGTCTGGACCGTGATTTCTGTTCTGCCGGTTTCATGGGGCGTAACCCAGCCCTGCTGGTCGACAGAGGCTATCTGCGGGTCGTTTGAAGACCAGATCAGGGTTTGAGTGTCCGCATCCGGAGGCTCTATAACTGCTATAAGCCTTTCCGGCGCGTCGTCTTCGCGCAGGTTTAACCAGGGCTGTTCAATACTGATGCCTGCTACGGGTATGGAGGGTTCGGGGGGTTCGTGTGGATCGGTTACGATTACCGTGCATTGTTGCTTTACATCTTTGCCCACGGCGGTGGCGGTAATAATCGCTTCGCCGCTCTGCCTGGGGGTTACCAGGCCCTCCTCCACTGTGGCTACTTCGGGATCGCTCGAGGACCAGCTGATCTCGGGGCCGGATGCGTCTTCGGGGTATATCGATGCGGTTAGTTCTTCCGGGTCTGCTTCCGCGGTCAGGGTGAGCTCGCTTTGATCCAGAGAAATATTTTCTACCGGAATGGATTCGAGTTGGCCGTTTTCCCACTCTCCGGTTAAAACTTCGCCGTCTGCTTCATACAGGGTTCCCGGTCCGTGCTGGCGGCCGTTTTTCCACCCGCCTTCAAAGCGGGAGCCGTCGGGATAATACATAGTTCCTGCGCCGTGCCGGCGGCCTTCTTTCCACTGGCCCTGGTAGCGGCGGCCGTCGGCCCAGGTTTGGATTCCCTGGCCGTGCTTTAAACCCGCTTTGAAGTGGCCTTCATAGCTCAGGTTGTTGGGGATGGTCAAAATGCCGTATCCGTGATACAGGTCATCCTGCCACTGTCCCTCGTAGCTGGTGCCGTTGGGATGTTCCCAGACCCCCCAGCCGCAGCGTTTGCCCATGTTGAATTCGCCTTCGTATACGGCTCCGCCCTGGTAGATCAGAGTGCCGGTTCCATGGGGCCGGCCGTTTTTCATCTCACCTTGATAGGTATGGTCCTGTTCACAACCGGCAATAACAAGGAAGAATAAAAGAAGAGGGACGATAAATAGCCTGGTCAGCATTAAGCCACTCCGTTTCTGCTGCGGTGGTTTATCACCAATGGTGGGTTTTATCTCCGGTGTTCTTAACTTTGATATTCGCCTTTATTAAGGGAGTATCCTGCCAAAGTTCTGCAAAAGTGGAGAATTGTATAAAAAAGAGGAGGCCGGCGGAAATCCGGGTTAGTCAAGTTTTTCGCGCATCCGTCCAAACAGTTCGCGGTGCTGTTCTTTTTTGGCTTCTTCGTACTTTTCTTCAGCTTCATCAACGACGTCGGTGGGCAGATCTTCCTGTTTCAGCTCGGTTTCCATCTGCTCAAGCAGGGCATAGAACACCGCGTCAACCTGTTTTTCCAAAAGACGGCCGGCCTGGATGTATTTGTTGACGAATTTAAACCGATCGAAGGTGCCTTCTGCTTTTTGCTGGTGGTAATCGGCCATGGCTTTTTCAAACAGGTCTTCCAGCCGTTCGTGGGCCCTTTCCTCCAGGCTTTCAAACTTGTGCTCGTAGCGTTCGACGATCTCCTCCGGGCTGGTTTGTTCGGGGTCGGGTTCTGGTTCAGCTTCTTCCAGCTCGTTAAATTCGTCAAAAAACGCATCGCCGAACTGTTCGCGCAGCTCGCGCTCTACCGCCGGGTGGAGGGTGAAGTAATGAGAGTAGACCCATAAGCCGGTCCCGGCTACTATGACCAGGATCAGGGCGCCGAGAGCCAGGAATTTTAGAACCTTATTTGCGCGCATTATTGTAACCCCTTCTTTTTATACCTGTTTACAACCGGATCAAACCTGCTGGCCCCGGGACTTTACTTCAGCCCCAGCTCCTGCAGCAGCTCGGCGCTCTCCTCTTCGTTTAGAAAGTAGTATTCGATCTCTTCTCCCAGTTTTTCCTCATAAACGGTTTCATGTTCTCCGGGCAGGACCACTTTATCGATTAATTCGGGGTCCTTGTTGTAAAAAATATTGGCCAGGGTTAAAAGATCCCACCGTTCCATGTTGGTGTGGATCTGGTCTTCCATTTGCTCATAGATATCAAGCAGCTCGTCGGTGGAAAGATCGCGGCACCGTTCGAAGGCAGCATGTAGAAGCTGCTGGTTGCGCCGCACCCGGTCGCCGTCTTCACTTTGCGATCCCGGCTCGGGAATGCGGGGATCCTGGCGGTGCCGGGCAAAGATCAAGGCTTCTTCGCCGCTTAAAAGGCGGTGGCCCGGGGTGAGAGGATCGGTGTTTCTTTCGGCAAACCGGGGATCTACCTCGAGTTTGACCCCGCCCAGGGAATCGATCAGCTCCACAAAGCCGTCGAAGGTAATGCCGGCGTACGAGGTGATCCTGATCCCGAGCAGTTCTTCAATTGTTTCGGCCATGTAGCGGGCCCCGCCGCGGTAATCATCGCCGCCGTAACCCATGCCGACATAACTGGCCCAGCCCAGGGCGCTGTGGCCCTCGCCTTTGGGAGACCAGGTCTGAAAATCGACGTAGGTATCGCGCTTGATGGCGATAAAGGCGGTTTCAAAAGTCTCGATATCGTAGGAAATGATTACGATGGCATCGCTCAGGCCGCGTTCGTCAAATCCGAGCAGAAGGATGTTGGCCCGGTTGCCGGGGTATTCAGGTTCTTCTTTTTCCGTGTCATTTTCTTTTTCTGCTGTTTCATCCTGGTCGGCCTCTTCGGTTTCTGCCACCCCGGTTTCGGCCGGTTCTTCTGCCGGGGTTTCTTCCGGGGCACGCTCAAAGACAAAAAGCCACAGCGCAGCGCCAACGATAAGGAGAATCCCAAGGGCGGTGAGCGCTGCTATCTTTTTTGGGTTTAGAGTCAAGCACCGGTCCCCCTTTTGAAAAACTGACAGGCAATCCATGATTGGAATGCCTGCCAGTTTTTAAATTACGTTAAATAACAGCAGCTGTCAAGGGCGGTTAAAACTTAGCTTTCCTGCTGCAGTTTTCTGTAGACGGGCAGCGCCGCGATCAAAAGGGCCAGCCCGATCAGGGTATAAATGGTGGTGCTCATGCCGCCTGCAGTGGGCGGGGTGGGTTCAGGTTCTTCGTCCAGGACGTGCACGGCAGTGGCGTCGTAGTAAGTTTCATCTTCAGTATCCACCTGGGCTACGATCCAGGTGCCTCCCACATCCTGGCGGGTTACCAGGGCCTGGCTCATGGCGGTAACCGTGGCTACATCGGGGTCTTCAGAGTACCAGCTAAGATCGTAAGGTTCGTATTCTTCCGGGACGGTGACAGTTAAAGTTACTTCGGGGTTTTCTAAGGAAAGGTAGATTTCGTGTTTGTCCAGGATCTCAATTTTGATCCACTCATCGGGAACATCCGGTTCGTCTTCCGGTGGTTCTACATAAGTGCTCTGAGCGAACGTCAGGCCCGCCAGCAAGGCGATCGCCATCATAACAAGTATGATACCGGTTAATGTTTTTTTCATGTTTCTCCTCCTTAATGATAAAAAAATGTTAAAGATGCAGGTCCACTTTAAAATTTCTATTATATGTTATTATATATGAAAAGAACCTGTAAAGCAAGGCAAAATAGCAGAAAATAAAGACGTGTTAATAAAATTAAACAACCCGGTTAAAGCTGGGTCCGGTGCAGGGCATGTCTTTGTCCACCCGGTATAAACTGTTCATGATCAAGAAACCTGGAAAGGGGCTTGCGCATTAGTTGAAAGACGGATTATGCAAAGCACGGGCTATAGCCATAATCAGCCTGTGGCTGCCGGTTTTAATCCAGATGGGACTGATCTTTTATTTTTCAGCCCAGCCTTCAGGCAGCCCGGCCCTGGAACGGTTTCCCGTTCCGGTCAAGCTCGGCCATCTGGGCGGCTACGGTTTGCTGGCCCTGCTGGTGTACCGGGCCTTCAACAAAAGCTGGCTGGGCTGGGACCTGAAGGCGGCGGTGAACAGCTTCGGGTTCGCTTTTTGCTACGGTATTATTGATGAACTGCACCAGTCTTTTGTGCCGGGCAGAAATGCTTCTGCGGTCGATGTATTGATCAACGGGGCCGGCATCCTGCTGGCCCTGGTTTTGATCCGCTACCTGGTAAACGGGTATTTATTTAAGCATTTCAATCTGCTCCATAAAATAATCTCAAACTAAAAAACAAAACTCCTAAAGGCTGATAAAAATCACATCCACCACATCCTGCTTTTACTTGGATTTTCAGTGCGCCAAACGGTCTTTATCCTGGACCTGTTCAACTTTTTTTCCGCCCTGGCCATAGTTTTGCTAAGGGCGGTTATATTTTGTTTAATTCCTGCAAATAATATGAATATCAATTATTATATTATAGTAAAAATTATATAGTAAAAATATTAAGTAAGTATATATACACTAAAAAGTCACAAACTCAAAATTAAGCGTTTACAACAATATATGGTTATGAATTATAGTAAACTTAAAATATTTCTTGATATAAATTTAATAATAGAGTAATATATATGAGGTCTTGCGGCCGACGCCCGGGACTACGGGAAACGCTGGCCTGCACAGGAAGGGGTTAAAAGGAGTCTTCCAGTAATGACAATATAATATGAGCAGGGAGGAAGTAATGAACAAAAATAGTCAAACCGTACATGAATCGATTGTAGCATTGGAGCCTTGCTACGGAGCAAGGGGTGGAAATGCAGTCCGCATCTATACCAGGGATGGCAGAACAAGGTTGGAACAGCGCCGAATGAAGTCTGTACTCAAAGCAATCGCCGCCGGCTTTAATATTGATTTAACAGCTCTGCGCCGCAACCTGCACAAAATCTTCGGCCGCAGCAATTCGCTGCCGCTGACCTTTACGCCGGACCTGGCCCTGGTTCCTTTAAAAATGCGCATCCCAGATTATGAAAATGACGGGGCTACCGGGTATATCAACTATTTTGACGTTACGGGAATCGATGAGGTTCAGGACGTCGGGCCGGGACAGCCAAAATGCCATTTTAAATTGCAAGGGGGACATACTGTCCCCTGTTTCTTTTCCAGGGAAAATATGATCCAGAGAATGAAAATCGCCGAGCTGGCCCATGAACGGAATTTGAGCCGGATCAGGCCCGTTTCCGATCGGGAATCGCTGGTGAGGATGCTCGAAGACATTAGCGCCAGGACCTGGGGCCGGGTAGTGGAGGATTTGGCGGCCGTAATCCTAAATGACGAATCCAGGCCTTAATTATTAATCTTAGGCCAAAGCTGTACTGATCAAAACAAGACTCTTTTTACAACTACCAGTTATTTCCCAGTGCCAAAAAGCAGTGCGGCCGGTATTAATACCGGCTTCACTGCTTTTTAAAGGCAAAGTTTAGCTTGAGTACTGTTTGTGGTAGATGTAGGCATCTTTGAACCCGGCTTCCCTGGCTTCAGCCAGCCTCTGCCGGGCGTTTTCAAGGTAGGCGAAAGCTCCCACCTGGACGGTATAGAGGGTCCCGGGGCCGGAGCTGCCGGGGTCAAGTTCCCTGATTTTGTCGCTGGCAGGCGAAAGGCCAAGGGCTTCATATATGCCCCGGACCACGCCGCCAGCCAGGGCGCTGACGAAGCGGGAGTCCCGCCAGAGGCCCGCTTCCCGTTCGTTGTCGATAAAAAGTGATTCAATCAGCACCGCCGGGAATGGGTTGTGCCTGAGCACGTAAAAGGCGGCCCGCTTCCGGCCCCGGTCGATGATTGTCCAGGGCTTCAGGGCAGTCATGATCCGGCCGTGGATCTTGCTTTGCTTTTCTACGGCCCGGTGGCCACCGGGCAAGCCGCTTGCAATAAAGGATTCAAAACCGCGGCCGCCCCCGGCGTTGGCATGCAGGGAGAGGAACAGCTCCGGTCCGGCCCTCCTGCTCAAGGCGACCCGGTCGGCCAGGGTGACAAATACGTCCCGGTCCCTGGTTAGCAAGACCTTGATTCCCTCCAGCCTGGCGGCCACTTCCAGGGCCAGGTTCAGGTTGAGGGTTTTTTCTTCCAGCCCAAAAGCCACGGCTCCGGGGTCGTAACCGCCATGGCCGGGATCAAGCACGATAACCGGTTTGCTCATCGATATAACCTCCGTTCTAATTGTGATCGCCCTCCCGAAGCGGGAGGGCTTTAAATCCGGCTAGCGGTTTCTGATCAGGACTTCGGAAAGAGAATGGATGCTTTCGGTCAGGGTTTCAAGCTTGCCTTCCAGGCGGACCAGCAGGTAAATGCTTACCGCCACCGGGAAGCCGAAATTGCCGATTAAGCCAACCATTTCTTCGGTTACCACGAGCTAAATCACCTCCTTTAAAAAGGCCCCTCCCCTTTTAAGCAGGGGAGGGGTTGAGAGGAGGCCGGGAAGCCCCCTTTATTTAAAACTCACCGAGCACGTTCACAGCCCTGGAAACTATCTGGGCGCGCACCTTGGCGACGAGCTCACCGCCGGTGGTATCAAAGACGTTGCGGCTGATGATGGAATCCATTACCGCTTCCACTTCGATCGGGGTCAGTTCTGAGTTCGGGTCTGCCACCGAGATGGTGGAATTGCGGCCCTCGGTATTTTCAAAGATCATTTGCAGGGTTTCAGTCAAGGTTTAGATCCTCCTTTCCGTGATATTTTTACAGCTTAGTCCTACAGTTCTTCCAGTTCCACCTCGTCCATCCGGCGCACCGAGTTGAGGGTGTGCACCTGCAGGCTCTCCAGCTCCTGGGCCAGCGCGAAGAGGTCTTCGTTGCCGGCGGCCGGTTTGACGCCCGAGAAGGAGCGGGTGCGGTAGATGGGGTTGAAGTTTTCATCCAGCCCGGTGTTTAACCGCAGCTGCAGGCGAGTCGCGATCGGGTTGATGTTTACAGCCATTTTTGTCACCTCCTTTCAGCTCTGAATTTTTAATCCTTAACTGGTGAAGCCTGCTCATTATAGCCGGGGTTGGGGAGGGAGCACAAAGTCCGGGTTGGAGTTTAAAACGGCGGGAACAGCGTAACCGGGAGGCGGGGTTAAGTCGACTAAGGGGTTAAACCGGCAGAGTTGCACCAACCGGACCGCTGGACCTGCAGCAAACCTTAAACTTTTATAGGGGGAAAGGGGCAAAGAATTTTGCTTTTGTGTAAATTAATTCTTGACTTTCTGTACCGGTGGCTATAATATGGTTCACAAGATGAACAAAAAGCGGTAAAACAGTTATTCTGCCAACGAAAGAGGGGACATTCCTCTGCTGGAGGTTTGTCCCCTTTCAAAGGGAGCTTATATGGAAAGCGAATACCAGATCCTTTCCCATCTCCAGGACAATGAAATCACCACCCAGCGCAAGATCTCCAAGCGCACCGGACTTTCTTTAGGCGCGGTAAATATCCTGCTTAAAAAAATGGTCCGCAAGGGCCTGATCAAGGTGGAAAAGTTAAATACCCGCACCGTGCGCTATATCCTCACCCCCAAGGGGATGAAGGAAAAAACCAGGCTGACCTACAACTTCGTCCGCAGTTCCTACCAGCAGATCTTAAACATCAACGCCGCCGTGGAAGAACTGGTCGCAGAGCATTTAAGCGAAGGTTCGGCCGAACAGGTGGTTCTTTACGGCCCCGACGACGAAGTTGAGCAGATCTTAAAAAACACCCTGCGCGGGTTAAATATAAAACCGGTCATCAAGCGCCCGGAAGAGGACAATTTCAAGCCTGAACCAGACCAGCTTACCTTAACCTGGCGCTATGAAGACGAAGAAAATTTAACCGGGTATAACCGGGTCTTTAACATCCTGAGCCTGGTTTAAAGATTTACTGCTTGCTGACGTGCGTGATAAGCTTTCCGGCAAGAAAGGCGGCCAGGTGCGCCTTTCTTTGCCGTAAGCTGATTACAATGACGGTTCGAGCATCACCGTAGCGTAGCGATATACAAAGAGGATATTCCTCCCCAGAGGAGGTGTGCCCCTATACCGCAATGAAGACGATGGATCCGTTTCTTTGACACTGGAAGAAAAGAGGCTTTTTAAATGCCGGACACCATTCAAAAATTAAGATATATCCTCACCCGCCGGGAAAAGCTCCAGGTGGGGGCGTTGCTCATAGCTATCACCGCCATGGCTTTTTCGCAGGCCGTAGGGGTGGCCTCGGTGATGCCCTTCATCAGCCTGGTGATGGATCCCGATCTGGTCTTTGAAAACCGTTACCTGCTGTGGGTCTATGAAACCTTCGGCTTCAACAGCGTCAACCGCTTTATAATCTTCGCCGGGTTTGTGATGTTCGCCATCATCTTTATATCAAACGGCATTTCAGCTTTTGCCACCTGGCTCAAGCTGCGCTTTGCCTGGATGAACAATCACCGCCTGGCCAGGCGCCTGCTGGAAAAATATCTGTCCATGCCTTACGTGTATTTTTTAAACCAGAACAGCGCCGATTTGAGCAAAAACGTGCTCGGTGAGATCAAGCATTTAACCGACAGCTACCTGATACCGCTGCTGACGATCATCACCAAGGGCATGGTGGCCGTCTTCATGCTGGTAATGCTCTTCTGGGTTGACCCCTGGATTTCGCTGGCCGCCCTGGTTGTACTGGGTGGCGCCTACGGGGGCATCTTCTGGCGGATCAACCAAAACTTAAAACAGAGGGGTGCCCTGCGCATGCAGGCCAACAAGATGCGTTTCAAGACTGTGAACGAGGCCTTCGGGGGCATCAAGGAGATCAAGGTCATGAACCGCGAGGCCCATTTCCTGCAGACCTTTTCGAAGCATTCCCTGAAGCAGGCCCGCCTGCAGTCCTGGAACGCCGTTATCGGCCAGGTGCCCCGGTTTGCCATGGAGGCGATTGCCTTCGGGGGGATCATCATCTTTGTATTGATCATCCTGCTTACCCGCGAGGATGCCCGCCAGGTCATACCCCTGGCCGGCCTGTTTGCCTTCGCCGGTTACCGCCTGATGCCGGCCCTGCAGGATCTGTTCAAAAACTTTACCCAGATGCAGTTCAACCGGGCCGTGCTGGACCGGGTCTATGCAGATCTTATGACCGGGACCAACCCCGGGGCGGAATCCCTGCCGGCCAAAAAGACCTTGCCCGAGCCGCTTCCCTTTGGAAAGGAAATTTGCTTGAAAAACGTCACCTACAACTACCCGGGTGCCGGTATACCAGTGATCAAGGATATCAACTTAACTATTGAATATAATACTACCGTTGCCTTTGTCGGCCCCACCGGGGCCGGTAA
>PWGV01000030.1 GCA_003554585.1 Halobacteroidaceae bacterium
TAGTACAAAAAGCCTCCCTTTACCATTTCCTGCTTCGTTTTTAATATTATAACCCTGCTGATGGGAAATAGCAATTTTTACCGCGACCATATTAGCTCAGTGGTTGAATAGTTGCCCAAAATTTAGGAAAGAGTTAATATTACCTGTCACTACCCGGGAGCTTATCCGCTGAAAATATTATTTTTCCAAAAGGGAGGGGTGGAGCTGGTCTGCCAGAGGAATAAAAAAGGGGGAGAAAAACAATCAGGTAAAACGGTTCCAGTCGGCAAAAACAGGTAAAGGAATAGAATAAAAAGGATTAACAGAGCATAATAGAAGAACTGGAGTTAATAGAAAAAAGAAAATCCCCAACCCCCCGGAGGGGGTTCTGGGGTTTTATTAACCTTTATGTTCCGATATACAGAGAAAAGGGGCTCGGGGTTAATTATTGTTTAAGAAATGCAATTATTTTGTTAATAAAAAGTAAAAAAAACCCAAGTTTTTTGAAGGATTTTTGCATGGGGAGGATAATAATAATAATGGCGACAAAAAACATTTTTTTTCAACAGGATTTTGAGATCGGTTTTTCGTGAGGGGAGAGGGTTTTTCTGCCTGGTTTTTTTAACCTCTTTTCCCTGAAAACAGAGTCTTTTATTAGTAAAATATTGGCGCTCCAATCAAGCTTGAGGCTTTTTGGGAGGTGAATTCCTGGTATTGATTTTTCCAGGGACCTGGCAAAAAGGTCCACCTGAAGGCCAATATCAGCAGGGCCTCCTATTTCTCATCCCCTTCCTGAAATAAAATATCAGAAAGTTTCAAGTCCTTTTTCGGATTTGTTGGAAGCTCAAAGGAGTTTGGCGGGTAAGGGTCACGGTGCCGTGGATTGAATGGCTGCTAAATGCTGATTTTGAGAAAGGCAAACCGGTAATGGGGTAAAAAAAGTAAGGGGGGGATTTTGTGTCGGGACAGTCCAATGGCACACTGCAAATTTATACCCTGGGTCGTTTCAGGGTCTATTATGGGCAACGGGACCTTACCGAAGAATATTCCAGGAGCAAAAAGCCGTGGTTTCTTTTTAAATTTCTGCTGACCAATAACGGTGAGGTTTTTCCGTCCGACTATATCATGGCTACTCTGTGGCCTGAGGAAGAGTCACAAAACCCTACTCATTCCCTGAGAAACCTGGTCTACAGGTTGCGGAATTTACTGGAAGAGGAACAAGGAAACGGCCAGTACATAGTCAACCAGCAGGGCCATTATTCTTTTGGGCGGGAAGGAGAATACTGGCTGGATGTAGAGGAAATGGAAAGGGCGGCCAAAGAGGCTTTTTTACTGGAGGATGAAAACCCCAAAAAAATAGAACTACTGCAAAGAGCCTGTGAACTTTATGAAGGGGAGTATCTCCCCACCCTTGCTTATGAAAGCTGGACTTTTAATCAGCGAAATTATTTTCAGCGGCTGCACCTTAAAACGGTTCGTGAATTGAACCGACTATTAAAAGAAAACGGACAATTTGAAGAAATAATTCAGCACTGCGAGAAGATAATAGACCTGGAACCCTTTGAGGAATGTCTCCACAGGGATTATATAGAAGCCCTGATTGAAAATGGGCAGCAGGCTCGGGCTAAAATTCACTATCAGGAAACTAATGCCCGGTTTAAAGAAGAACTGGATGTGCCCCTGAACTTTTGCATCGAGAAAATGATGGGTTCTGCAAAAAAGGAAGACTTAAACGATATAGCCTGGGGCTGGAATGATCTGAGTGAAGTTCTGGAGTCTGATGATGTAGGCGAGGGCCCCCTGATCTGTGACCGGGAAAATTTCCGTTTGATCTGTAAGCTGGAGGAGAGACGGGCCGAACGCAATATTCGGGGTGCAGTCCTGGCTTCGCTACGCCTGTCTCCCCGTAAGGGAATTGAATTATCCCCGGCAGTGTTAAAAGAAAAAAGCGATATTTTTCAGGAAACTCTGCAGGAAACACTGCGCCATGGAGACGTTATTTTCCCCAACCGGACCGGCTATTTCTTCCTTCTTTTTGTTGATACTCCCGCGGAGCAAATTGAAGACATTGTTCAGCGAGTGGGGACTCAGTTCTTTAAAAAGTTTCCGGAAGGACGGGAACGGCTTAATATCCGTTATCGCAAATTATTAATGGGCGGAACCCTTTAACTATTATAAACACCCTCCGGGGTGTTTTTTTTTATGAAAAAATCCAATTTCCCATTACTGCCCTACTGGCCGCAAAAAGAGAATAAAAGGTAGTGATTTTTTCCTTTATGTGACGGCACCGTGATTTTAGTGAGATTATACTGTGATGGGGAAAAATATAATGGGACCCAGAAGCACTCTTAGAGGAAGGTAACATCATCCTTTTTCACCGGATGCAACTCCTGATAAAAAGGAGGAGCAGAAATGGGGCAGCCAGAGGGCAGGACCAAAACCCTCAAAATCCATACCCTGGGCCAGTTTCGGGTCCTATTGGGGGATAAGGATTTGACCAGGGAATATTCCCGGTCAAAAAAGCCCTGGTTATTGTTTCAGTTTTTGATTACTAATCGGGAAAAATCATTCTCCCCTGATGCCCTGATGAAAAAACTCTGGTCGGAGGAGGAGAGTAAAAATCCCCAACATGCCCTCTCCAACTTTATTTATCGCCTGCGGAAGAAAATGAATGATCCCGGGGGACAGGAATATATTATCAAACATCAGGGGAATTACTGCTTTAATTCCCAGGCGGATTACTGGTTTGATGTAGAGGAAATGGAAAAATTAAGCAGAAAAGCTTTTTCCCTCCCTGATGATGATTCCCGCAAAATTGAGTATCTCCAGAAGGCCTGCCAGCTGTACGGTGGGGAATATCTACCCGCCCTGGCCTATGAAGGTTGGGCTTTCAATATGCGCAATTACTGTCAGCGGCTTTACCTGAAAAATGTTCGAGAATTAAACCGGTTATTTAAAATTGAAGGAATGCTGGAGGATTCTATTGACCTCTGCGAGAAAGCCCTGGAACTGGAACCCTGGGATGAAAACCTTCACCTTGATTTAATTGAAGCCCTGATCAAGAATAATCAGGTAGCCCGGGCCAAAAGCCACTTTAAAGAAACAAATCTTCAATTTCAGAAGGAACTGGAAGTAGGCCTGACTTTTAATTTTGAAGAAATAACTGCTCAGGATACTGCTGATTCTGTTGATCAGAAAAATCCACCCCTGGAGGAACTGGAGGAGGTCCTGGAAGATGAAGAATTAGATCCAGGAGGGGGCCCCTTTCTTTGCGAACCTTCGGATTTTCAAATGCTCTGCGGCCTGGAGGAAAGACGGGCTGAACGGAGTCGACGTAATTCAGTTTTGATTTCCCTGAAACTGACCCCTTCCCGGGAGAGAAATCTTTCCCGGGAACAGGTAGATAGAAAAAGCAATTTACTCCAGGACATACTTTTAAATTATTTAAGCGCAGAAGAAGTGATTTGCCCCTATGGGCGTGGTCACTTCTTTTTATTATTTGTTGGGGTCCCTGTAGAAAAAATAGAAAGGACTTTGCAGCGAATTGCCTCCATGTTTTATGAGAAAACCCCCCTGGAAAGGGAAGATATTCAAATCAGGCATCGTCTGCTTGTAATGGGAGGCTCCATCTGAGAGGGGAGGGATAGGGAGAGAAGATAAAGATCTCAATTTTTTTAAAAAAGCCAGGAAACCGGTTCAACAAAAGCCTGGATGAAATTAATTTTAAAAAAATAGATAATTATGATTATTATATGATTTTAACCGGACGTAACTGTGATTGGTAAAAATAAAATGGGGATAGGTGAAATTAAAATGAATTAGTGAGGGATAAAAATGTATGAAGATGATAGGATCCGTTACCGCTTTATGCCCGAGGGAGCAAATTTCGTCATTAAGATTTTTAACTGTCGTCAGAATAACTGGAAGGGCGAAATCAGGTGGTTAAATGGCCGGGACCATATATATTTCCGTAGCCTCCTGGAGATGGTTATGCTGCTCCAGGAAGCCCTGGAGCAGCAGGGTCTCCATGATCAAGCTGATAGTTTCCGGTCCTGGATTGGGGAGGGGCAAATTGGAGAGAAATAGCTGAGCCCCAGGATCCAGGAGAGAATATACTGGAAAAGGCTGGATTTCCCGGACTGGAAGCAAAGCAGGCCCGGGAAAAGGCTGCCGGGGAAAAAATTCTTATAAATTGATCCGGGAGGAATTTAAATGGACGTGAAAATTACCAGGATGGGGTTGTTGATAATGTTTTGCGCTATAATGTTAACTTTTTTTCCATCATCAGCTCAGGCGCTGGAAATGGAGGAAACAACTGTTTATCTGGGGATAAACTATAATACCTACAATCTAAATACCTTCGAGGAATGGGTTTACACAGATTATGGGGATGATGAAACTTTCCCCGGTGGAATTTCCTTTTTCCTGGGAGCCCGCCAGTACTTTTCCTGGACTGACTTTCCCCCGGTTGGGGTGGGCCTGGAATTGGAAAGAATGAGCGTGAGCTATTCCGACCTGGATATTTCTCTTTCCAATACAGGCTTTCTTTTTTCTGTTGCCTTCCCCATTTTCTATCTGGAAGATCTTGTACCCGGACGATATATCCTGACTGCTGGGGCCGGGATATACAGGGCCAGTCTGGTGGATCGCGAGGTTGATATTGGGGAGATAGAAGGTTCTTACGTGGGCCCGGGCTTTAAGATTGGACTGGAAGCCCTTTTCCCCATTCCAGAAGGGATGGCCCTGGGAGGCAGGCTAAATTACCGTTTTTCCCGCCCCCATAGCGAGGGAGACCTGGATTTCCACGGACTGGAAGCAGGTCTACAGGCTGAATTATCCTTTTAAGCGGGGGAAAAAAGATGGGAGGGAGAGTTTTGAAAACAAATAATTTAAGGGCCTCAATCCTTTTAATTTTAATCCTAACCTTAACCTTATTTATGGGTGGATGCACAACCGAACCCCTGCTGGATCCCCGTGCCTTTCTGTCGGTGGATGTGGAAGGTGAGGGGGAAGGTTTAATTAAGGTGGAGGGAGAGGAAGTTGAGCCAGGGCAGGAATTTGTCTGTGAGCCCCTGGTTGAAGTTGACCTGGAAGCCGTTGCAGAGGAAGGCTCCTATTTTGTGGGCTGGAGATTTGGAGTAGATGCTCAGGAACTGGAAGAAGAACCTGCAATAAAGTTAATCATGGATCAGGATTATTTTATCGTGGCAGAATTTGAAGAAGAAATAGTCGAGTACGTGGTTACCTTTGGAGTGGCAGCAGGCGAAGGTGAAATAGAGGCCACTGTTGATAATGAGGACATAAGTTCGGGGGATGCGGTGGAAGCAGGCTCTCAGGTAGACTTCACCGCCACTCCAGCTGATGGATATCAGGTTTCCGACTGGATTATAGACGGGGAAAGTATCGATTCTACTGCTACCACCTATACCGTAGAAGATCTGCAGGATGATATTGATGTTCAGGTGGAGTTTGCAGAAGTAGTTCCAGAAGAATATACCCTGACCATAAATATTGATGGGGAAGGGAGCACTGATCCAGCTGAAGGGACTCATACATTTGAAGAAGGTGAAGAAGTAACGGTAACCGCTACTCCCGCTGAAGGCTGGGATTTTGCGGAATGGACAGGAGATGTAGAAGATACCAGCTCGGAAATAACCCTGACCATGAATGAAGATAAGGAGATCACCGCAGTATTTGAAGAAATACCGGTGCCGGAATATACCCTTGACCTGGATATAGTGGGCCAGGGAACAATAGAGGTGGACGGCGTAGAAGTGGATCTGCCCTACAGCGAAGCCTATGAAGAGGGCACCGAAGTAACGGTGGAAGCAGAAGCATCCGCGGGCTGGGAATTTGTGGAGTGGACCGGTGATGTGGAGGACATTGAAGAAGAAGATGCCCAGATCACCGTGGTCATGAATGAAGACCATTCCCTGACCGCAGTATTTGAAGAAACTACCCATACTGTAACATTTAATGAACAAAATGACCTTCAAGGTGTAGAAATACGGGTCTATAGCGATGCTGAACGCACCGAGGAAGTGGGTGACGAGATTACTACTGATGAAGATGGAGAAGCTACCAAGAACCTTCCCGATGGGAACTATTGGTTCACCGCAAGCCTTGCTGGTTATGAAAAATATGAAGGTGACTTTGAAGTTGATGGTGCAGATTGGACGGTTGAATTTACCCTCGATGAGATAACATTCGCCACCATAGACCCTGCGGAGGCAGACTATGACATATATGAACCGGGTGATGTAACCACAGTCATTACCTGGAACGACGCCACCGAGGTTGATAGTGTTGAATACGATGGCGTTCCCCTGACAGTAGGTGATGATTACACGGTAA
>PWGV01000069.1 GCA_003554585.1 Halobacteroidaceae bacterium
AAAGGAACAGCACCAAAATAACATTAAAAAAGAAACACCACCAACGGAACACTGCCAAAGGAACACGAGAAGAACCTTAATTATAAAAAAATAAAATATGGGAAATGGCTTTGCCCGATTAGCCTTTTTAGATGAGTGTGAATTATTTAATGATGAAACTGCTGAAGTAGTAAAATTTCTTGTTAGTGATTCAGCTTCATATATTACAGGCCAAAGTATTATTGGAGAGTGGAGAAACATAATGTTAGGGGAGCCCAGTGAATTAAAATTATTACGGGAGTTTGGGTTATTAATAGGTTTTACTTGAGAAATATCAAGTTTTTTTAAATATATGAGTATTAAGTAGTTATTCGAACTTTACAGAAAGAAGAAATGACAACATTTGGGCTGCTTGTAGAGGACTTAAAAATCTGTCAAAAGGTCATATGATAAAAAAGCACCTCCTGCAATTCGGGGCTGCTGGATGGCTTTATATTTCATGTATCAACTTAAAGCAGGCAGATTAGTAATGACTAAAAAGCAACTAATTAAAAAAAGCAGAAGAGACTGATCGAACAAAAAGGACACCGCTAAAAGGCAGTTATTGACAACAGTTTGCTCAACTGTAGTTGCCTGAACAACATAATATTTTTAAAGAAGTCTAAAAATATTAGTTAATTCTATTTATTATAGTTTAAAAGGCAGGAATTTAAAATTTTTTAAAGAATTATTTATATAACGAATTATTTTTATAATAAAAATAATTTGTACTGCAAGTATAAGTATTATTTTTTTGTAATTCAGAGATTATAAGGGTAATTACTAGAAAAATATTTCAAAATATATTAAATATTAGCTAATATAGCAATGTTAATGCATTATAATTTCCAGCATAATAATTTTATTAGGGCAATTTATTAACAGTTGATTGAAGTTGATTTAAGTTGATTGATCCAGGAAAAGAAATATATTTACATTAATATTAAAAAGGTTGATAAATACTTTAAAAGGAGTGATTTGCAGAGTAAAAAATATCATCAGATTTCCTAACCGGTTGAGGGGTTGTCAGGCAAGAAAAATTATATTAAAACAAAGGGAGGAAAAATCATGTTTAAAAAAGGTCTTTTGTTTGCACTGGCATTTATGCTGATAATGGTTTTATTAGCACCAGTACAGATCTCAGCTGAAGAAGCTAGAACAGATTTAATCTGGGGTGGAGTACAGGACCCGGATTCTTTAGATCCCCGCCTAACTACTTCGGCATATGCAGAGGAAGTGCTGGAACTTATCTTTAATTCTCTTATCTATCCCAATGAGGAACTGGAAATGGAGTTTGACCTGGCTACAGACCTTGAAACTCCAGACGACACAACCTATATTTTTTCCTTAAGAGAGGATGTAACCTGGCATGACGGTGAACCCTTTACTGCTGAAGATGTAGTATTTACCTATCGAACTATCAAAGATGAAGATTTTGGCTCTCCTCATGCAGGAAGAACTCATTTTGATACCGTAGAAGCACTTGATGATTATACTGTTAAGTTTACCACTGAAAAACCCAACGCAGCCACCTGGACCGGGCTGCGCAGATTTATAGTTCCCAAACATCTGGCCCCGGAAGATCCTTACGATGAAGAGGAGGGCACCTTTGCCTTTGAGCCTGTAGGAACCGGCCCCTTCACCCTGGAAGAATGGATACCGAATGATTATATCCGGCTTGAGCGCTATGATGATTATTTTGAAGGTCCTGCTTATTTAGAAACAATTATCCGCCGGGATATTCCTGAGGATGAAACTCGGTTGGCTGAACTTTTAGCCGGAGGTATTGACTTTACTCATCCCCCGGAAAGAGAAATTGACAATTTAATAGAAAATCCTGATATTACTGTTCAGATCTCTGAAACCCTTAACTATTTTCCCTTAGCAATAAATCATGATTACCCTGAACATGACAAACTTAATGATGTTAGAGTCCGCAAGGCTTTAAATTATGCTCTTGATAAAGAAACTATCGTAAAGCATATCTGGCCTACAGCAACTGTTATGCATAATCCCATAATTCCTGGAACCTGGGCTTATGATCCTGAGGCAACTTACAAGTACGAGTATAACCCTGAAAAGGCTAAAGAATTACTAAAAGAAGCCGGTTATGAAGATGGACTGGAACTCTCAGTAACCATGTCAAACACCCCGGAAAATATTGAATTTGGCGAGATTGCCAGAGCCTATTATTCCGAAGTAGGTATTGAACTGATTCCTGATACCATGGAGTTCAGCGCTGCTCTTTCTAGAATATTAGATGGAGATTTTGAACTTTACCATATGGGCTCAACCGGCATGTACGATCCCCATGATTTCATGAGCCGCTTTGTAGATGGCGCAGGAGTAACCAGTTATAATAATGAAAGGTTCAACGAGCTGGTTCATGAAGCGGTAACGATTATTGATGATCAGGATGCCCGGGCGGAATTATATTCTGAGGCTCAAAAAATAATGACAGAGGATGCCTATAATGTGCCCCTTCGCAACAGTAAAATGTGGATGGCCTGGGATAAAGACTTCAATTATGATTATAACTATGTTATTCGTAGCCGCAATATAAATGAAGCTTACTGGTCTGAATAAAGTGGCTAAAAAAAGAAGTTTAAATTTGAGCTAAAATTTATTTAGTTACTGGAGCAGGCAGGGGCTTAACCTGTCTGCTCTTTCTTTGCAATAATTTTTTGCCGGGTAAATTTTTAGTCAAAGGAGTGTTTGATTAATGTACATTTATATTATTAAAAGAATCCTGCAGACAATTCCAGTAATATTAATAGTTACTTTAATTACCTTCTCTTTAATGCATTTGACTCCTGGAGATCCAGCGATCATGAGGGCTGGAGAAGATGCCACTCAAGAACAGGTTGATGCAATCAGGAAATCAATGGGGCTTGATCTGCCAATTCACCAGCAGTACTTCAACTGGATGATCGGCTTAGTGCAGGGTGATTTAGGACGATCTCTACAGGATGGTCGTCCGGTTTTTATTACCTTGATTCGTAGACTGCCTGCTACTTTGCAGCTGGTACTGGTTTCATTTATTGTTTCGGTGGGGGTTGGTGTTCCAATCGGGGTTTTATCAGCTTTAAAACAAAACACCCTGGTAGATTCTATTGCCAGAGTCTTTTCCCTGCTCGGTATATCTATGCCTAATTTCTGGATGGGGCTGATGTTTATGCTTATCTTTTCTCATAGACTGCGACTTTTACCGGCAAGTGGTTCAGGGACCCTACTTCATCTAATTATGCCCGGTGTCGCTCTGGGGCTGCCAGCTGCTGGATTAATTACCAGGCTTACCCGCTCCAGTTTGCTGGAAGTTTTAAAAGAAGATTATATCCGGACAGCTGAAGCTAAAGGATTGAATAAACAGATTGTTATATATAAACATGCTCTAAAAAATGCCATCCTTCCGGTAGTTACCATTATCGGACTGCAGCTTGGCTACAGGTTGGGGGGATCTGTTATTATTGAAAGTGTCTTTGCCTATCCTGGTATTGGCCGGTTTGCTTATTTAAGACTGCTGGCCCGGGATTATCCGATGATCATGGGTAATTTGTTAATATTTGCTATTATTTTTATTATTATAAATTTATTGACTGATATTTTATATGGGTTTTTAGAACCAAGGATACGTTATGATTGAAATAACAGACTGTGATATTAAGTTAGAAGGTGGTGGATTATGGATTCAATAAACCAGCAATCTCCGAAAAACCAGAATAAACCTGAAGTGGATGAGAAAAATATTAAAAGAAGCACCAGTTTTCGAGATGATGCTCTTCGACGCTTCAAGAAAAATCCCACAGCCATAATTGGCCTGATTATTGTTTTTCTCTTCTTTTTTATGGCAGTTTTTGGTCCCTATTTGACACCCTTTGACCCCTTTCAACAGGATATAATTAATGCTCATCAACCTCCTGGGGGAGAAAATATCCTGGGGACAGATTTTTTTGGCAGGGATGTCCTCAGCCGAATTATTTTTGGAGCCAGAATATCTCTGCTCGTCGGGGTGACTGTAGTTGTTCTTCGGGCTGCAATCGGTATAATTATTGGCTTGATCGCTGGTTATTTTGGCGGCTGGATTGAAAGCATTTTAATGAGAATCGTCGATGCCTTTATTTCTTTTCCCGGGATTTTACTGGCCATGGCTATTATGGCTGTTCGGGGCCAGGGAATAGAAAATGTAATCATAGCTCTGGCTATTGTGGGCTGGCCCACCTTTGCCAGGCTGGTACGCAGTGAAGTTATTTCTATTAAAGAGAGGGAATATATTCAGGCTACCAGAAGCCTGGGCTTTCACAGCGGTAAAATTATGTTTCAGCATATTCTGCCCAACTGCCTGGCGACTATTATTGTTTATGGAACTATGGGTATAGCCACTCCTATTCTGGCTGAAGCAGGTCTAAGCTTTTTAGGCCTGGGGGCAACTCCAACCCAGGCCACCTGGGGCTTTCAGATGTCACTTGAACGTCAGTACATGCGAACTGCCTGGTGGGGGGTAACCTTTCCCGGGCTGGCAGTAATGATAGTAGTGCTTGGCTTCAATTTGCTAGGAGATGGATTACGTGATGTTTTAGATCCCAGAATGAAAGAATAATCTGAGGAGGTAGTTTCTTGAGTACTAAATTACTGGAAATAAAAAATTTAACAACTGAATTTAGCACTCCGGATGGAATAGTCCGGGCTGTGGATAATGTAAATTTTCATGTTAACGAACAGGAAACTCTGGGACTGGTGGGAGAATCTGGTTGCGGCAAAAGTGTTACTTCGCTATCAATAATGAATCTGGTGCCTCATCCAGGAACTGTTTATGGTGAGATTTATTTTGAAGGAACTGAACTTAATAAGCTGCCAGAAAAAAAGATGCGAAAAATTCGAGGTAATGAAATCTCGATGATTTTTCAGGAACCAATGACTTCCCTTAATCCCGTATACACCGTGGGAAATCAGCTGATTGAGCCTTTAAGACTCCACCAGGGATTAAATAAAAGAAAAGCCAGAGAAAAAGCTGTAGAATATCTATCCCTGGTCGGTATTTCGGATCCGGAAAAAAGAATCACTGAATATCCTCACCAGCTTAGTGGCGGGATGCAGCAGAGGGTTATGATTGCTATGGCTTTAAGCTGTAATCCCAAGCTATTAATTGCCGATGAACCGACTACTGCTCTAGATGTCACTATCCAGGCTCAAATTCTGGAGTTAATGCGTGACTTGAAAGAAGAATTTTCAACTTCAATTATTATGATTACCCACGATCTGGCAGTTATAGCTGAAATGTGTGACAGGGTTGTTGTCATGTATGCTGGATCAGTTATGGAAACTGCCGAGGTCAGACAGTTATTTAATAATTCTGCTCATCCTTATACTTCCGGACTGATCAAGTCCATACCTAAAGCTCATAAAAAAGAGAAAAGATTATTTGAAATTAAAGGTGTGGTCCCAGACCCTATGGATCTACCCCCTGGCTGCAAGTTTAATAATCGATGTGAATATACAACCAATGACTGCATCCAGGCTGAGCCGGAACTTAATGAGGTTGATTCTGGCCATCTTGTTCGCTGTTTTCATCCTCTCCAGGTTAAGGGAGGTTGTTAAAATATGCAGGAAAAGAACAATATATTGTTAAAAGTAAATGATTTAAAGAAGTATTATCCAATTAAAGGGGGCATTTTATCCCGGGTTGTCGGGAATGTCAAGGCAGTTGATGGAGTTAGCTTTGAAATTAAAAAAGGGGAAACTTTTGGATTAGTTGGCGAATCGGGCTGCGGTAAATCGACAACGGCTAAAACTATTATGCGGCTTGTTCCCTATACTGACGGTGAGGTTATTTATCGAGGTAAAAACATTTTTTCCTTTAATAAAAAAGAACTCAAGGAATATCGTAAGGAAGTTCAGATGATATTCCAGAATCAATATGGTTCTTTAAACCCCCGCCAGACAGTAGGAGATATGTTAAAAGAGATAATAAAATATTATAAACTGGAAACAGGTCCGGCTGTTGATAAGAGAATAAAAAAATTGATGGAAATGGTTGGCTTATCTATGTATCATATCGGGCGCTTTCCTCACGAATTTAGCGGGGGGCAGCGTCAGCGAATCGGAATTGCCCGGGCTCTTTGTTTAAATACCAGGATGATAATCTGTGATGAACCTGTAAGTGCTCTTGATGTTTCTATTCAGAGCCAGATCTTAAACCTTCTTAAGGATCTCCAGGAAGATCTAAGGCTGACCTATCTATTTATAGCTCAC
>PWGV01000064.1 GCA_003554585.1 Halobacteroidaceae bacterium
ATTAGGGTAACCATGCCTCCCAGGAGCGAAGCAAAAGCCAGGGGCATCAACAGGCTGGAAGGAGAAATTTTATGTTTTTTGCTGACCGACAGAGTTACGGGAATAAAAAGGGAAAGTGACCCCACATTGTTCATAAAACCCGAAGACAGGGCCACGAGGGTGGAAAGGATCCCCCTCTGGAAAAAGGGTTTATTCCCCACCCGGTTTACCAGGCTGGCGATCAGGTCAACAATTCCGGCATTGAGCAGGCCCCTGCTGACCACAAGAACGCAGGCCACGGTAATTACCGCCGGGTGACTAAAACCGTAAAAAGCATCTTCGGGGGAAATTATTCCACTGACTACGATCAAAAATAGTGCGGAAAGGGCGACCAGATCATAGCGGATTTTCCCCAGCATAAACATGACCAGAGTTCCCAGAAGTACCGCCGCGACAATAAGCAGGTCTGTTCCCACGGCCTCCCTCCTCCCCTTTATTAATGAGAGAATTCTCTCTAGATTTTGCTTTTCCTTTAAATCCTGCTAATTTTGCTTTCTGCAAAAAACTATCCCTGGCGACATTTTTAAATATTCTGTCTTTTGAAATTTAACTTGACACAGCACCACAGTGGCATTATAATAATAGAAATCAATGGAGAAAGAGGTATTCTTTCATGGGCCGCCAAAACTCTTTTTTTACCAGCTCTTATTATTCCTATTATTACTATCCCAGGAAAAGGGAATAATTGAAGCTGCGTAAAATTAGAGGGAAGGTATCCCAAGGAAAGACCCGTTGTAAGTTCCGGTACCTGCCGGGGCTTTTTTTATTTTCCAGACCTATTTTCAAATCAAAGGAGGTAGTACAATGGTAAAAAAATCTTTTTTACAGGTATTCATGATTACGATGCTTTTGAGTTTCTTGGTGGTGGTCCCCACAGGTGGTGAAACTCCCATTAAGATTGGAATTACCCAGATTGTTGAACACCCCGCCCTGGATTCAGCCCGGCAGGGTTTCCAGGACGCCCTGGCCCAGGAAGGCTGGACCAATGTAACCTTCGACATGCAAAATGCTCAAGGTGACATGGCTACTGCAACCACAATCGCCAGAAAATTTGCTGACGACCGGGTTGACTTAATCCTGGCAATTGCCACTCCCACAGCTCAGGCTGCAGCCCAGGTAACCTCGGACATCCCCATCCTGATTACTGCTGTAACTGACCCGGTGGCCGCGGGACTGGTTAACACCATGGAAAGCCCCGGAACCAATGTTACGGGAACAACGGACATGACACCAGTAAAAACCCAGCTGGAATTGCTCCTGGAAATCGCTCCTTCAGTCCAGCGGGTGGGAATCCTATTCAACGTGGGCGAGGTCAATTCTGTTGTCCAGGTAGAACTGGCCAAGCAGGTAGCCGGGGACCTGGGCCTGGAAATTGTCGAAGCGGGGGCCACAACCAGCGGAGAAGTTTTGGAAGCTGCCCGTTCTCTCCCGGGTCGGGTTGATGCTATTTATGTCCCCACAGACAACACCGTGGTTTCAGCCCTGGAATCGGTGATCATGGTTGCCGAGGACAATAATCTGCCCCTGATTGTGGGCGAGGAAGAATCGGTTGTGCGGGGAGGCCTTGCAACCACGGGGATTAATTACTACGACCTGGGTTTCCAAACCGGTTTGATGGCAATCCAGGTTCTCAATGGTGCAGATCCCCAGACCATGCCGATCCAGAGTGCAGATCGGGTAGAGACTGTTCTCAACCTGGAGGCTGCCCGTAATATGGGGATTGAATTTCCCGCTTCCCTCCTGGAGCGCGCCCACAGGACAATTGGAGAGTAAAATAAATGTGGGCCAATATGCTAACCGGTTCTCTGGAACAGGGCCTGGCCTATGCCCTGATGGCTTTAGGGGTTTTCCTTACTTTCCGGATTTTAAGTTTTCCTGACCTGACCGTTGACGGGAGTTTCCCCCTGGGGGCAGCTATTTCCGCCCGGATGATTATAGGGGGCGTCCATCCCCTGCTGGCCATGCTGACCGCGGTTTTTTTGGGGATCCTTGCCGGGCTTCTCACCGGAATTCTCCACACCCGGCTGAAAATCGCCGGGCTCCTGGCGGGGATCATTACCATGACTGCCCTCTATTCCATCAACCTGAGAATCATGGGTCGGTCCAACCTTGCTCTTTTGCGCCAGCCCTCGATTTTAACCATCGCCCAGGACTGGGGTTTATCCCGAACCGGGGCCACCCTGGTATGTTTTGGCCTTGTTGTAATTCTAATTAAAGTCCTCCTGGACTACTTTTTACACACCGAACTGGGCCTGGCCTTAAGGGCAACCGGCAACAATCCCCGGATGATAAAAAGCCTGGGAGTTGCTCCCCGAAAAATGATCATCCTGGGCCTGGGCCTGGCCAATGGCCTGGCTGCCCTTTCCGGGGCTCTTGTAGCCCAGTATCAGGGTTTTGCCGATATCGGGATGGGGATAGGGATGATCATCGTGGGGCTGGCTTCGGTGATAATCGGGGAAAGTATCGTCCGCAATAAAAAGATGGTTTTTGCTACTGCAGGTGTAATCGTAGGTTCCATTCTCTACCGCACCCTGATTTCGACTGCCCTGCGTCTGGGTTTTTCTCCCACGGATTTAAAACTCGTTACGGCTATCCTGGTTATCATTCCCCTGGCCCGTCCCAGCAAGGGGTGGTTGCAGGGCCTTAAAAAACTATCCCTTCCCGGAAAGGAGGCGGGATAATGCTCAGGCTAAACAACATCTCCAAGGTTTATTACCCCGGGGAACCCAATCAACAGACCGCCCTGGTCGGGATCAATCTTTCTTTAAAAAAAGGAGATTTTCTGACAATCATCGGTAGCAACGGGGCCGGCAAATCCACCCTGCTCAATATTATAGCCGGGGATATTGAACCGGATGCGGGTTCGATTAGTTTTTCAGGGACAGATATCACTAAATTACCCGCCCACCGCAGAGCAGCATTTGTGGGGAGGGTTTTCCAGGATCCCCTGGCTGGCACGGCAGCGGAAATGTCCATTGCAGAAAACCTGGCCTTAGCCCGGGCGCGGGGCCAGAAAAGGGGCTTAAACCGGGCTATCAATAAAAATTCCCGGCAAGAGTTTTCCCGGATTTTAAAAACCCTGGGTCTGGGCCTGGAAACCCGCCTGGATGAGCCAGTGGGGCTTCTTTCAGGCGGGCAGCGTCAGGCCCTTACCCTGCTCATGGCAGTCCTTGGTTCCCCCAAAATTTTACTCCTGGATGAATATATCGCCGCTCTCGATCCCCAAACAGCCCAGGAAATCATAAAGCTTACCGGAAAAATTGTAAAAGAACTGGATTTAACCGTTCTTATGGTAACTCATGATCTCAACCAGGCCTTAAAAACAGGAACCCGGACCATTATGATGGACCGGGGGGAAATAATCCTGGATATTGACGCTGCCCAGCGCAAAAAACTAACCGTACCCGACCTGCTGGAACGATTTGCCCGGGTCCGGGGCCGGGAGCTGAGTGACGATCGCATCCTGCTCCAGGCCAGGTAGCCTTTTTCCCTACAAACTCTTGGCCTGCCATTCCCTGATTTCAAGTCTTTGCGGGCTGTAGCGGGCAATCTGTTGGAATAAATCAGCCCCGAGCTGTTCCGGTTTTTCCGGCCGGGAGTCAATTTCAAGATCGATTATCTGCAGTTCTTCAGCTTTTCCCGCCTGAATTTTTATTGCTCCCTCCTGGTCAATGACCATACTCTCTCCCCGGAAGGTTTCTTCTCCTTCCGGGCCTTTTTCTGTACCCGTCCTGTTGGCCGTAATTACTGCTATTACGTTTTCAATGGCCCGGGCCCTGGAAATTACGGGGGACATGGGCCCGCCAAAATTTGCCGGGTGGCAGATCAACTGCACTTTCTGCTCAAGGAAGACCCGGGTTAGTTCGGGAAACCAAAGGTCATAACACAGGGCCACGCCCACTCTGACCTGGCCGAGTTGGAAGATATTGATGCCCCTGCCTGCAGTAAAAATCTTCTGTTCCCAGCCCGTCAGGTTTATTTTGCGGTGGTGGCCGATGTAACCTTCGGGACCGGCAACTACGGCACTGCTGTAGGCTCTTGCCTCTCCCTTTTCTGCAATTCCCCCGATGATATAAGCAGCGAATTCCCGGGCCAGATCGGCCAGAAATCTGGTTGTAGGCCCCCCGGGAATTTCTTCGCTCTCTTTTAGAGCTTCCTGGGGGCCGGAAAAAAAGTAACCCGTGGAAAAAAGCTCGGGTAAGACCAGCAGATCAAAGCTTTCCCCCTGCAATCTATTCCAGATCTTTTCCAGGTTCTTCTCCCTGTTCTCCCGCTTGCAATCAAACTGAAAAAATCCCAGCCGCATTTTGTCCTCCTTAAAAAACCGCCTGCAAAAAACAGGCGGTTTAATTTAATAATCTACACTCATAGGAGCGTTGTAGTCAATGCCTTCCTGGAGAAATAGTTTTAAGGTGTTCAGGCTGGGGGTGCGGATTTCTTCTCCCAGCAGTCTTTCCGTGGGGTCGTTTTCCATAATAGTGTTAATTTCCCACTGGGTTAGGGGCAGTTTTTCCCGGATAATTCGAATATAATCACCCGGGGAGACCAAGGGCCAGTCACTGCCAAAAACAACCTGATCCAAACCCCACTCCCGCAGCATTTCGGCAACCTTCCACCTTTCCAGGAGGGAAGTTGGCTGCAGGCCGTTTTCAACCACCATTTCATCCGTAATAATAACTCCAGAAATGTCCATAAAAACCCGGCTCTTATCCAGTTCAGGGTTTTTCTCAAAACCATCGATAAAAGCCCGGAAAACCTCTTCGGTTGCCCGGTCAAAACCTCCCCACCCTCCCAGGTGGGCTATCTGGATTTTTAAATCGGGAATAGCCTCGAGAATTTCCGAAATAAATATTTCGACGTCAACCCGGCCAAAATCCTCGGAGCGATTTCGAAAATGTAATATAACGGGTATTCCCATTTCCGCTGCCTGCCGGAAAACTTTTTTTACCTGGTCGAGTTGAACATCATTCCGCAGGTTAACATCACCGCTGGTAAAATGGAGCTTGAGTCCGGGCAGATTTAAAAGCTTTACACACCGGCTGATCTCCACCAGGGCGTAGGGGCTCAGGGGATTGACACTGAAAAAACCATGCAGCCGATCGGGATAACGGGCTACTTCCAGGGCCAGGTAATTGTTCTCTTTTTTCACATCAGCATATTCCAGGGGTGCCTCCACCTCGGGCTTGCCCAGAAGATAGGCAAAAGAAAGCAGAAAACCCCTTTCCAGCCCGGCCTGATCAAGCCGCGAAATAGCAGTCATGCCCGAAATTTCCTGCAGAGAATCAACGGGATAAGAAGCCCCGGCTATTTCCTGGAGGAGTTTAACCATTTCCGAGCTGGCCAGGTGAAAATGAAAATCCCCTGCTTCAGCATATATTGCCTGGGAACCCAGGGTAAACAAAAAAACAAGGGTCAGGGCAATGAAAAAATAAGGTTTTATTTTTTTGAACATTGTTTTTGGTCCCTTCTGTTCTGGATTTGATCCCGAAAAATAAGCTACCTTTTACTTTTTAATTCTCCTTTTTCAGTCCCCCTCCTTCCTTGGGGGAAAAATTATCTGATTTTCCTTTTTTTTCTATTTCTCTACCTTTTTGCAGGTGTTTAACCTTTTACCGCGAATTAGTAATTACTATTGAATAAGGAGGGAGAATTTTGAAAAAGCTGGGAGATGTTTTGCTTCAACCCGAACCTTTTTCCGAGCTTTTAATGGGTAATCATGCCCTGGTTCGGGCAATGCTGGAAAGTGGGGTCAGGGTTGTCACCTCTTACCCCGGTTCGCCAACACCGGAGATTGGAGCGGCGATTACCTCCCTCCCCCGGGACCAGAATCCCCTTTATTTCGAGTTTTCCGTTAATGAAAAGGTTGCCCTGGAAGTTGCTTTTGGAGCCGCTGTCAACGGACACACCTCCTGCGTTTTTTTCAAAAGCGTCGGTTTGAATGTGGCCAGTGATTCTTTCGTGCAGTTGGGTCTAATGGATATCCCGGGAGGCATGGTTATTGTCCTCGGAGATGATCCGGGAGCTAACTCCTCCCAGAACGAACAGGACAATCGCCATTTTGGCCGCCTATCCTACATCCCTATTTTCGAACCCAAGGATCCCGCCGATGCCTATAACATGTTTAAAGAAGCCGTCCGGGTTTCCCGGGAAAAACATATGCCTGTTGTTTTACGCCTGACCACAAATGTCTGCCACGCCAAGCAAAAAATTGATTTTTCTGGGCTGGCAATTGAAAAACCCGAGAATGAACCGAAATTTTCCCCGGAAAAATTCGGACCATATATTCCCCTTACCAAAAGCGTTTTTGAACTTAAAAAAATAGCCCTGGAAAGGTTAAAAGAATTCCAGAAAGACATGGAGAATTCTCCCTTTAACGAGATTATAAATACCGGGGCCGACCGGGGAATAATTACAGCAGGGCTACCCTTTAAATCTCTTTTGGAAGTAATCCCGGAAATCGAGGAAGGGGTAAATATCCTGCGCCTGGGAGTGGTCCATCCTCTCCCCGAAAATGTAATTATTAAGTTCCTGAAAGAACATGGCGAGGTTAAAATCCTGGAAGAACTGGATGACTTTATCGAACAGAAAATTAAAGCCTTAGCCTACGACCACAACCTGAATACAATTATTGAAGGCAAGGTTGACCTGGATGACTGGATCGGGGAATACACCCCGGACAAGGTCCGGGAGGTCCTGGAAAAAAACTGGCCGGACCTGCTTCCCTCTAAGGAAAGCAAAAGGACCATCCACCAGGCCATTCCCCGCCCACCCCAGATGTGTCCCGGGTGCGGGCACCGCTCCGGCTTTTATGCTATTAAAAAAGCCCTGGCCGAAGATGATATTTCCGTCGCAGATATTGGATGCCATACCCTGGGTTACCTGCCTCCCTATTCCCTGGGTCAGGTCCTCTTGAGCATGGGCCATAGCAGCGGAACCGCTTCGGGTCTATCGCTTTTTAATACAAGCAAAAAAGTCGTAGCTTTCCTGGGTGATTCCACCATGTTCCATGCGGGTTTGCCCGGAATAATCAATTCGGTATTTAACCAGCACAACTTTACCCTGATTATCATGGAAAATGATACAACAGCCATGACCGGCCATCAGGATAACCCGGGAAGTGGCCGCAATGTCCGCGGGGAAACCAGGAAAATATCCATCGCTCCCCTCCTGGAAAGCCTGGGGGTAGAAAAAATCCTCGAAGTTGATACCTACAACCAGCAAAAGTTAACCGACTATGTTAACGAAGCACTGGATTTCGATGGCTTCAGCGTGGTAATTGCCAAGCACCCCTGCATGTTAAAATTCTCCCGGGAACAGCGGAAAAAAGGCCGCACCCTTAAAAAAGTACGGATAACCGGTAAGTGCCGGGAAATTCACGCCTGCGTCAGCGCGTTTGCCTGTCCTTCTTTTCAGCTAAATCAAGACGGAACGGTCTGGGTTAACGACGATCTATGTATTGGGGACGGTTCCTGCATTCAAACCTGTCCCGTCCAGGCCATCGAAATCAAGAAATAGGGGGTTAGCCAACCATGGAAAAGTTTGATATTTACCTGATTGGTGTTGGGGGGCAGGGCATCGGACTGCTCAGCGAAGCTCTGGCCCGGGCCATTGACCACGCGGATTTGGAAGTCCAGGGAGTAGACACCCATGGGCTGGCCCAGAGGGGTGGTGTAGTTGAATCCTATATCCGGATAGGCCCATCCTATTCTCCGCTTATCAAGCAAGGAGAAGCCGATATGGTAATTGCCCTGGAAATCAATGAAGCCCTGCGGGGAACCAATAATTATCTCCGGGATGGGGGCACCCTGCTTTATGCTGCCACCGAATGGCAACCCCTCGCTGTAAGGATAAAAGAAGATCGCCAGGATGTTTCCGCCGCCCTGGCAGCGGAATGTAAAGAGCGAAATATCCATAAAGTTAAGGCCGATAAAATTGAACTGGAAGATCCCCGCATGGAAAACGTGGTCCTCTTAGCAGTTCTGGCCCGGGAAGGATTAATTCCCGGTCTGAAAAAAGGTCATTTCAGCCTAGCCCTACAGGACCTGATGCAAGGCAAGGTTCTAGAAAAAAACCTGGAAATATTTTCGAAAGTTTTCTAGACCTGATTAAGCGGGCGCAAAATGCGCCCGCTTTTTAATTTTCTGCTGCCAGGGGGTACTTCAGGCGCTAAAAAGTTCTCCTGTCCAGTAAATTTCCCGTCCTGACCAGTAAGGACCAGGAGGCTACCAGAAAATAAGAGCAGAGAAAAGGTCTGGTTAGTCGGGAAATAAAGCCTATTAGTTACCGGCAAACCAATCAGAAAAAGAAAGATTGCCCCCGTCTGGAGGCAGTAGGCCGGGAATTATATTCAGGGCAGTGGTTTTCCCTGTTCCGTTAGGTCCCACAAGCCCTTAAATAACCACGGGTTTCAGAGCAAGATCAATATCCCGGAGGGCCAACACCCCTCCGTAAGTTTTCTGTACCTCTTCCAGTCTGATCAATTAATCTTACCCCCATTTTTACTGGAGGTGTTCTAACCAGTCCCGTTGAAGATCTTCCAGGTCCCTGCCAAAAACTTCCCGATATGCTGAATACAGATCGGATGCTTCATAAACTTCCATTACTCCCGAAATCCCTCTTTCCTCCAGGAGAAATTTTACAAAGGAATGGCTGAGGATATATAAACCTTCCCGTTCCCTCCCTGCCGGGTAAAGATCCAGGTGGAAGGGATAGCCCCTTTTTCCTACAGCCTGGAGCAGCAATTCATTGTCAAAGTAGCGTTTGGCCAGTTCATGGGGGTCCTGGCCAAGATTATAGGGAGCAACATTCTGGCCAAACTGATCCTGCATCACTGAAGCCAGTCCGATTTTTAAGGAATGAGAATTAAAACCCCGCAGTATAAGGTAAGCGATCTCCCTTGCAGTAGGAGCAATATTCATGGCAAGGTTATGTGTGTTTAGGGCAATATTGCTGGTCCCAAAGGTATAGCTGGGTAAATGCCTTACGGAAATAAATTCCACCCTGTCCTGGTAAATCTCCTGGATCCAGTTTTCCCGCCCCAGGTAGGTGCTTATTTCTTCAATGTAAATATCCGCCTCGTGTAAAAACTCACCTGGATCGGAATAGGGAGCATCTTCGACAAGAGCTGTAAGCATTTCCCATTCTGACTGCCTTATCAGTGTATATTCTCCGGTGTGAATTTCATCAGCCTGGACAAAAGGCCCAATACAAAGCAAACAAAGAACAAGAAACCAAATCCGCCCCTTTAACACTTTTATCACCTCCCCATTCTATTTTAGGATGCTGACTGTTCCTTGGCAAACTGCATCTGGTAATACCTGCTGTATTCTCCGTCCTTGACCATCAATTCATCGTGGGTTCCTCTTTCTTTGACCTGCCCGTCTTCAATAAACAGGATTTCATCAGCATTGCGGATGGTGGAAAGGCGGTGGGCAATTACAAAGGTGGTCCGGTTGGCAGTTATCCTGGCGATAGCTTCCTGGATTAACTTTTCAGTTTGAATATCAACCGCTGAAGTTGCCTCGTCCAGAATCAGCACACTCGGATCCTTTAAAAAAGCGCGGGCCAGGGAAACTCGCTGCCGCTGGCCTCCTGATAATTTGAGGCCTCTCTGCCCTACCGGAGTCTCGTATCCTTCTGGTAGTTCTGTGATAAACTGGTGAGCATTGGCTGCCTGGGCTGCTTCTATAATTTCTTCTCTTGAAGCACTGGGTTTACCATAGGCGATATTCTCGGCGACGGAATCGGAAAAAAGGTAATCGTCCTGCATGACCATGGCCATGGAAGCCCGCAGGTCTTTCATAGACCAGTCCCTGACGTCAATTCCGTCAACCAGGACCTGGCCCCTATCTACTTCATAGAGGCGGGGAATTAAACGGATAATACTCGTCTTACCCGCTCCACTGGGTCCCACCAGGGCAACGGACTCCTGTTTTCCTACCCGGAAATTGATGCCCCTTAAGACCTTTTCCCCTGCCTGATAAGAGAAATGAACGTCTTTGAACTCCACTTCTCCCTGCACGGGCTTTTGCCAGCCTTTGGTTTTTTGCTTGATATCCGGTTCTATTTCCAGGTGGTTGAAAAATCTTTCCGTGCTGGCAAAAAAGCGGCTTAAACCTTCAGTCATGTGGACCAGCTGCAACAGGGGAACCCGGAACTGCATCAAAAACCCGTAAAAAGCAACAATGGTACCCACTGTAATATCTCCGATTACAACCATGTAGCCACCATAACTCAGAACCGTAAGAATTCCAAAAGCATTCATCAGGCGGGAACCCGGAAATAAGATGCTCATATATTTTATGGCCTTAAACCGGGCTTCTTTATGCTTTTCATTGGTAAAAGAAAAGCGGTTGAATTCAAATTCTTCGTTGGCAAATGCTTTAATTATCTGGATACCCGCCAGGTTATCTTCGAGCCGGTCATGCATAATAGCTTTCCGCTCCCGGGTTTCCCGGAAAGCCATGTGCATTTTCTTGAGCATGAGCCGGGAGAAAATCAGTAGCACGGGAACAAAAATCAAGGCTATTAGCGTCAGGCGCGGGCTTAAATAAAACATAACACCCACGGTTCCCAGTAACAGGGCTAAGGAACCAATCAGGGCTTCTGGCCCATGGTGGACAAACTCCTGCATCCGGTTCAGGTCGTCAACAACCCGGGACATTAACTCTCCCGTTTTTTTATTGTCATGAAAACCCAGGGTCAACCTCTGGTAATGGGAATACAAGTCATTGCGCATATCCCGGGTAATTTCCTGGGCTATAACGTGGCCGTAGTACTGCTTAAAACCCCGGGTCCCTGCCTCCAGCAGGTAAACCCCCAGGGCAAAGAAAACCAGGTACAGGATCCTTTCCATGACTCCACTTGGTATGGCCTCGTCAATTAGTTCCCGGATTATTAAGGGCGGAATCAGGGTAAATGCCGCTCCAATTATATGGCTGAACTGGACCAGGAAAAAAACACCCTTTTTGGGGTCCAGATAGGTATAGTAGAACTTTTTTAACAAGTTCCAGTAGCTATCATATTGAATTTGATCCTTTGTCTCTGTTCTGTCGCTCACAAAAAACCCTCCTGATTGTTATTCCTTGTTTTGTCCAAATATAAGATAACACTTCACACCTGCTCTCGCAACCCCAACGCTTATCTTTTGCGCAACTTTCAGGGCTGCTTTTTCAAGTTATTACTGAGAAAAACTCCCAAAACCCCCGAGAGAAAAATAAACTGATCCAAACTGTAAACGGTAACCCCGGCCCCCAGGACCAGTAAAACCAGGTAGGCGATGAAAAACACCGGCCCATAAAAATAGGACTGCAGCAGCGGATTGAATAAAATCAAAAGGAGATTTAAAAAAACCGCTGCAGTTATGGCAATAACCAGCCTTCTTCCCCGAAACCGGGTCCCCATGTATTCAATATCCAGGGGCGGGGTCCGGCCCGGGAGCTTTAAGTTATCAATAAAGGCATTGCCTCCGCTGATGGCAAAAAGAATTAAAAGCAGGATAAAAAACTGGCGGAGCAGGGGGATAAAATGGATTAAAAATTTTTCCACTGAACCTCACCTTCCAAAAGAAACGAATTCCCAAAACAGTTGACATCTGCAGATATTTTAACTATCCTATTAATTGATGGACCAGCCCGGAAAGGATGATCATTTTGAACAGGGGAAATGTTTATCTCAACGCCATGGGAAAAGGCTTGATCATCGCAACCATAAGTATTATTGTTGTCCTTTTTGTCCTGTATTTTTTTCGGGGAATTGCCCCCGGGATTTATCTTGCGGGACAGATCTCTGCTTTTATTTTCGGGACCTTTTTTATCCTGGGAATATTTAATACAATAACTGCAGTTTTGGGAGTTAGGGAATCCTCTCTCCGGCAGTATATTATGACCGAGCGGGGTAAACCCCAGAAAGAAAACAACCGGGAAGAAAATTTATCCCGCGCAGTTTATTTTTTCTGCCTGGGTATTCCCGGTCTTCTTCTGGCCATCATTCTCCACCTGCTTTAATCGCCCTGCAGGGCGAAAATCAAGCCGAGAATAATCAGCAAGATAATAAAAAGAAGCGGGGCGTAAAGACCGGGTGACAGGAAAAAACATCCGGACCTTTCCCGGGCAATTTCCTCCAGGGTTACCGGTTTTTCTCCCTTCCAGAACAGGAGTTTTCCGCATTGGGGACATTTACCCTCATCCTTCTCTATTTCCCCTGAACATTGGGGACATTGAAAGCTCAAGGCTATCTCCTCCAGTCGGGGAATTTTCCTCCGCCTGTTTACTTCTGCGCAACCTTACTTGAACCCTGCTACTTTTCAGTTCTTTGTAGGATTTTAACAGAAAATAACGAATTCAGTAAAGAGATGTTTTTAGGGGGTGCTATTTTTGTCAACCAGGCTACCAGCAGTTGGATTAGATATGGGTATTTTTTCGGTTAAAGGAGTTTTTAAAGAAAACGGGGAAATAAAAACAATTTCTTTTCCCAATTCGGGAAGCCCGCTCGAGGCCGCCCGGAAGTGTTTAAAGCACCTTTTAGAGGATTACGATAAAGAAAAAATTCTCCTGGGTGTAACGGGCAGCAATTCCCGGCTTTTAGCAAGGGAGGCGGGTCTTGATCCTATCCTGGAAGTTGAAGCCCTTCAGCTGGGGCTGGGTGATGTCAATTCCAGTGTAGATGCGGTCCTGTCCCTGGGCCATGAGAATATGTACTACCTGGAAATGGGCCCGAATGGGACAGTCGAGTTTTTTAACCGCAACGGCCAGTGTGCTGCCGGAAGCGGTTCCTTCTGGTACCAGCAGGCTACCCGCATGGGTTTTGACGATAAAGAATTAGCCGAAGTAGCCCTGGAAGCCGAAGATCCGGTCAAAATATCCGGTCGCTGCGCTGTTTTCGCCAAGTCGGACATGACCCATGCCATCAATGAAGGTGCCTCCCAGGCAACCGTTTCTGCGGGGATGGCCAAGGCCCTGGTTGACCTGGTAATTACCAATGTGGCCCAGAACCGGATTAATGGACCAGGGGAACTTGCTGTAATCGGGGGCGTTGCAAACAACAAGGCAGTTATGAAGTACCTGCAAAAACACTGTAAAGAAACAGGGAAGGAAGTTCTTATCCCCGAGCGCCATGAATTTATTAATGCCTTCGGGGCCGCTTTCAAAGCCGAACCTGTCCTGCTCTCGGATTTAAACATTTCCGATATCTTAAACCGCCCCTACCAGCCCGGCCGACCGCTACCACCCCTGGATCCGGACCGAGTTCATTACATGGAACTCGGAGAAAATAATCCCGGGAATTTTAACCTGGATTGCGTATACCTGGGTGTTGATTGCGGTTCGGTTTCAACCAAGTGTTCGCTTCTGGACGCCGATGGAAAAGTTATCGGTGGGGTCTACCTGCCCACGGCGGGAAGACCTGCTCTCCAGGTTTTAGAGTTAATGAAAAGAGTCAGGGAAAAATACGGGGAGCTGATTGGAGACACGCCCATAAAAGCCTGTACCACCGGCTCGGGACGTTTCCTCTCCCAGAAAATACTAAACGCTGAATATGCCGTGGATGAGATCACCTGCCAGGCCGAAGGAGTAAAGTACATGTACGGACTCAACGAGGACCTGGCCATTATCGAAATCGGGGGCGAGGATTCAAAGTTTCTCCAGTTAAAAAATGGAGTCCTTTTCGATTACAACATGAACCCGGTTTGCGCGGCAGGCACCGGCACCTTCCTGGAAAACCTGGCCGAACTTCTGGGGGTTGGCATCAAGGAAGAATTCTCGGATAAATCCTTCGCGGCAGAATTCGGGATTGACCTGGGGGATACCTGCACCCTGCTTTCCCAGTCAGCTCTGGTATCGGCCGCGGCTAGAGGATTACCCCTTTCCTCCCAACTGGCCAGCCTGGCCTATTCCTCGGCCCGCAATTACCTCAACAAGACTGCTGAAAACCGGGCCCTGGAAGGCCGTTTAATCTTTACCGGGGCTACAGCCAAAAACCACGCCCTGGCCGCAGCCTTTGCCGGAGAAACAGGCCGGGAAATCCACGTTCCCGCCAATCCGGAATTAACCGGGGCCCTGGGCAGTGCCCTGATGGCCAAGTTCTTCAGCGAGAAAGGCGACAAGGCCCGTTTTGCCTTCCGCAGCCTGGACCGGTTAAATTCCTTCCAGGTTGATAAGAAAAAGTGTAAAGCCAGCTGCGAACACGAACATAACTGCACCCTGGATATTATTACCTTCAACGATAATTCCAGCTTTATTTATGGGGACCGCTGCGGGCGCTTTTCTGACCTGGAAAAATCCCTGGAGGGCGTCAACCTCCCGGATTTTATTAGCAAAAGGAATGAACTTTTCGAAAAGGCAGCAGGTGAACCTCTTGCTGAGGGTCCCACCGTTGGGTTGGCCCGGGCGGGCTTGAATTACGACCTTTATCCCTTCTTTGCTAACTTTTTTAAAGAACTGGGCGCCCGGGTAGTTCAATCCAAAGAAAGCGATCAGAAAACCCTGGAACGGGGCAAACAGATGCTCAATTCGGACATGTGTTACCCCATGGAAATTATCGTGGGCCATTACAAGGAACTGGCCGATAGGGACCTGGATTATATTTTCATCCCCGAACCCGTGGATATGGAAGAATTACCGTGGTTTCCGAACTGGCCCCGCGGATTTACCTGTTCCCTGCTCCAGACCCTGAACCGGGTCGTCTCGGAATCCATTGGCCTAGAACCCGAACGGCACCTCTATGCCCAGCTCAATTTCCGCAAGGGAAAACCCCGCATCGAAAAACAGCTCGAGCCTGTGGCCCGGAATCTTCTGGGAAACAATTATTCCCGGGCTAAATTAAAAAGTGCCCTGGAGAAAGCCTTTGCTGCCCGGGACCAATTTTCCCGGGACATGGAAGATGAAGCAGCTCGGGTTTTTTCCGAGTTAAAAAATTATCCCGAGGAGGTTACCGCACTCTTTCTGGGTAGATCATATACCCTTTATGATGATTTTGTAGCCAAGGGCTCCCTGGAATATGCCCGCAAGCGGGGCTTATTACCCCTTACCCAGGACCATTTCTTCAACTTATTCCGGGGTTTTTATGAAGGCAGAATTGAAGTTCCCCTCCTGGAACCATACCGGCAGGAATTAACCGAGTACCTGCAGGAAGTTTCCGAAAAACTGGAAAACATATATCCCTTCCAGGTGCAAAAAATGCTGACTGCTGCTATCATGGCTCGTTTTTTGAATTCCAAGGCCCGTGAAACCGGACTTCCCATTTTCAATATTGTCTTCCAGGACCCTTTCAAGTGCGGACCGAATGCCATGCTCCGCCATTTCCTGGGTAACCTCACCGGGTTTTTACGCTTAACCCTCGATGAACACACAGCTCCCGCCGGGCTCATTACCCGCCTGGAGGCTTTTAAAAACACCTGCCGGGCCCGCAAAGACTCGGTAATACCTCCCTTCCTGGAAGCCACAACCCACCCTATCAGCAGCAAAGACTGGCAAACAATTTTTATTCCCGAACCAACCCGCCACGCCAGCGTTTTTCAGGCCCTTTTCCGGAACAAGGGCATTGACGCCAGGGTCCTCCCCCGCAGCAAAGACAGCGATTTAACCCTGGCCCGGAAATATGTTAACGGGGAAGAGTGCCTCCCCTTTATCCAGAATGTCCAGGATTTTTTAGAGTTCATTAAGGATAACCCCGAAATCAGCAGGGAAAAAGAAAGCGTTTTCTTCCAGGGCTGGGCCTGTGGTCCCTGCCGTTACGGGATGTATGCCCCCGCCCAGTCCCTGGTTTTGAACAAGGCCGGGCACGGGGGCCGGCGGATTTGCTCCATCAAGATTAATGACGTTTTCAAGCGCCTGGGACTTGGTTTTGTTATCGGTGCCTTTGATGGAATGCTGGCCATGGATATGCTCTATAAAATGCTCTTTGCCACCCGCCCCTATGAAACTGAAACTGGAAAAAGCGATGGCCTTTTCCGCAAGCATTCCAACAAGCTCCTCGGTCTCCTGGAAAATCACAATTTCAGCACCACGAAAATTATGCGGGGAGCACTGCTGGGAGAAATTGAAGCTCTCCTGGCCCGGGCTTCTGAAGAATTCCAGAACACCAGGGGCCAAAAACCCGATCGGCCCCAGGTTGTCCTCGCCGGGGAATTTTACGTCCGAATAGACGACCGGTGTAACCAGGACATCGCCCGGAAAATCGAGGCTGCGGGAGGCGAAGTATTAATGTCTCCAGCCACCGAAATTTTCACCTACACAGCTCACATCACCCGCCAGGAAGCCCGGGAGGCTCTGCGAAATGACCGTAAACTGGGAGCCTTTTTAATCGGCCAGGGTTACGGCTGGATGCTCAAAGTTGCCCTGCAGCACGAACACAGGATGGAAAAGGCCGCTGGAGAATTACTGGCCGATCAGCATGAACCCACCCCTGAAGAAATCCAGAAGAGATCCCTTCCCTACGTTTCCCAGCACTACGGTGGCGAACCTCCCATGACCATCGGGAGGACGGCCTGTTTTGCCGATAGATCCCGGGTTGGGGGAGCAATTTTTGTAGCCCCCTTTACCTGTATGCCCGGCTCCGTGGTGGAGGCTCAGCAAAATGCCCTACAGGAAGAAATCAACATCCCGGTGATTTCCATTTACTATGACGGGCGGGAAGACGCCAACCGGGAAGAATTTATTGAAAGCCTGGTCTACCAGGCCAGACAGAAGGTGAAAAACAAGCTTAAAGAGACTCAAAATGTATAACCAGGGGGATTTTCCCCCTGGCTTTTTTTCTGGTATAATACTGTTATAAAATAACAGATAAAAGTAAATTTTAACAGGAGGTAGAAAACTTATGAAAAAACAGTTAAAAACATCCACCTTCTCCATTGCTGGCTTTGACCCCAAAAATGGGGACCTGGGAATTGCAGTTCAGTCCAAATTCTTAGCCGCAGGAGCAATTGTTCCCCACGTTCTCTCCCGGGTAGGAGCTGTAGCGACCCAGGCTCTGGCCAACCCTTCTTACGGTCCCCGGGGGCTGGAATTACTGGCCCAGGGAAATTCTCCAGAGGAAGTTATTGAAAAGTTAACCGGGGCGGATAAAGATTACGCCCACCGCCAGGTAGGGGTTCTCGATGCCAGGGGGCGTTCGGCAACCTTTACCGGCGAAGAATGCCTGGACTGGGCGGGAGGCATTGCCGGTGAAAACTTCACCGCCCAGGGAAATATTCTCGTGAGCCGGGCAACCGTTGAAACCATGGCGGAAACCTTCCGGAATTCCACTGGAGAACTTTCCGATCGCCTGCTCTCCGCTCTAAAAGCAGGTCAAAAAGCAGGTGGGGATAAAAGAGGCAAACAGGCTGCGGCCCTGGTTGTTTACCGGGAAAAGGGTGGTTATGCCGGCCTGACTGATAAATATATCGACCTCCGGGTTGATGATGATCCCGAACCCATAGAAAAACTCGGGGATATGCTTGAACTTTTCTACCTCTACTTTTCCGACCGGGAAGTTAAAAAAATCCCCCTCCAAGGAGAAAATCTCAAGGAAGTAAAAGAACTCCTGGAAAAATTCGGCCTGTTCACCGGACCCATTGATGATCAATTCAACCAGGACTTCAAAGAATCTCTGCTTACCTTTTACTACCAGGAAAACTTTGAAGAAAGAGTCCCCGAAGGGCAGGAAATCCCCGAGGACATTCTGGACTACATGCGCAAAAGAACTTGAAAAATAAAGGCTCGCTACTTTCAGCGAGCCTTTTTATTTTCACTTTTTTCCCATTATTCTTATGCTACGTAATACTTCCCGCAGGTCTTCCCGCAGGGTTTCAATTTTTCCTGGAGCCAGGGTTTGACCGCCGTAATATTCACTGGAAAAGGCTTTTAAAATCCGGTCCGCCCCGGCATCCCCTTCTGGCAAAAGCAATTTTACCCGCTTTTGGAACCTGTGAGGAGTCATCCCCGGAGGTTTTTTATTACCCCGCCGGGCCAGTTCCTGCAAAACTGCATTATATATTTCTGTTGCCGTGCGATAATCCCGCGGTTTTTTTAGTTTGCCCAGCCCTTCTTCCCAGGCCTTTTTTATCCCCAGCAGGGTTTCCCCTGCCCAGCGGGTTAACATATCAGCAGAAGCAATGGATTCCCGGCTTTCTGTAAAGTATTCAACATCCTCTTTTTTATGCTTGAAAAAAGCAATAATTATATAGGCTACCATTGCGAAAACTATTATCGATAAAAGCACAGTCCCAATTTCTATTAGTGTCTCCGAAATGGGTTCAGGCTGCTGGATGAATTCCTGTTCTCCCTCCTGGAAAAGGATCGGACCTTCATGTTCTTCCAGGTCAATTGTCCAGCCCACAGGCTCGAGAAAACGGTTTAATAGGTTAATGATCCCCGATGCAATGTAGGCAAAAACCCAAAAGACAGCTTGCAAAAGAAATTGAACCAGGGTTAGAACTGCCCGGAAGGGTGTCCGCAGGATATTAACTACCCCGGGCAGGACAAAACTGGCTAAACCTGCCAGAAAAATACAGGCAACTGCCAATGCCCCAAGCAGGGGAGACCAGAACCGGGTAACCTTATCTTCCCGCTCTGCGCTGTAGCGGGAATATTCCAGGACCCGGTTTAAGCCCAGGGTGACTATAATTAAAAGAAACCAGCCTATCGTCAGCAGAATTGCCTGGCCCTGGAGTTGCTCCCAGAGCTCCATCCGGAAAATGGCCAGGAAAAACAGGGCATAGCTACAGGAGCCCCCGATTAGAACCCGGTGTAAAACCGGGGCGTTGACTTCATCCGTTCCGCTATTAATCCCCCAGAGCAAAAAAATTATGGAGCTGAAAAACCAGATAAATTTATCCTCTGGCTGCGCTCCGAGCCCGGGATAATAAACCAGGAACAATAAAAGAAAAATACTGGCCAGAATGAAAACTATGCCCGTAATATTCTTGGTTTTTTCCTTTTTAAAAAACTTCGAGTAGCCCCAGAACCTGGTAAAATAACGGCCCCAGACTACCAGTAAACCAATTCTCCAGAACAGGGAAAAACCTAAATTGTGCCCGGTAAAATTTTCTCCCAGAAAAAGCCAGGGGAAAAATAATCCCAGAAAAGTGGTAACTGTTAATATATCAACTGCTAAACGGATGGAGCGTAATGTTTTCCAGTGCATCCCAGCGGCCCCCTTCCATAACCTGATAACCTTTTAGGCCAGGAGGAAAACCTCCGGCCGGTTTTTCCCCGGAATAAACCAGGGTCACCCTTTTCCCCTGTCGGCTGAGGGCGGTAGTTTCTGCAGCCAGTTCCGGGGTTATTATACCGGTAAATACAATTATGTGGGCTTTTTCCCCCAGTTTGCGGCTTGTAGCGGAGAGAACTTCGGCACATTCCGTGCAGGCCCCGGGCAATAGGCGAGATAAAAATTCCAGGCACTGCCGGTAATGATCGGGACCACTACCCACGTTAATCCCAGCAGTTGACCTTAGCCCCGCTATTCGCCCGTTAGAATAAACACCAAAAAGGTATTTTTCTTTAAGGATAACTGGCAGCAGAGAAGCTGCAACCATAAGATTCTTTTCTAAAAGTTCCCGGTCAATCTGCCAGATAAAGGGTGTTGTAGAAACATTAATAACCATACCGATCTCGTTGGCAAAGGAAGCATCCACAACCCTGGTTTGTAATGAGCCCACCCTTGCTGTGGCCTTCCATTCTATCCGGGAGTAGGGGTCTCCTGACTTATAATCACGAGTCCCCCTGAAAAGAATGGGGTCTTCAAAAATCCAGCTGGTCTCGCTCCGGTTCCCGAAGGGACTTCGGGATTTAGAGCCAATTAAATTAACCGGAACCTGGCGGGGGTAAACCATAAAACGCTCCCGAACCCCTGATTTCTTATGGGCTTCAGAAAAACCGAAAAGATCCCCCGCCCTCATTTCTACCGGGCCCAGGGTGTAATCTCCCCTTAACCGGCAGGGAATGGAAAAACGGCGTTTTATCCTCTCAAACCAGCGCAGGCCAAAAGTCTGGACAATTTTATAATTCGTGGTTTCCTGGGATAGGACTACTTCTTTGCCCTGGGGAGAGCCAAGATTGGGAGGCCAGTCCAGATAAAACCGCAAGCGGGGAATGGGAATGGGCTGGAAGTTGACCAGTTCAGTATATCCTTCAATTTCCTCTCCGGGAAAGGCCCTTCTTTTTTCCAGGTAAACCTGCGGGCTTACCCGGTTTAAAACTTTCTGGCCCCACTGCAGGGAAATAAATCCCATGACCAAAAGAACAAGTCCAGGAAGGGTTCCCAGGGTGCTCCCAGCAGCAATCCCGATAAAAACCAGGACCCCTCCCACCTGCATTACCGTTTTAGGTTGCACGCGCCTCACCCGCATTAAAAGGCCCCACTGGAACCCTTGTTTCATTTAAAGCGTTTTCAACCAGGTCATCCCCGGTGACTTCAAAAACAGCCGAAGAAACTGCGGTCAAAAGCCTATGGGCAAGAACGGGTTTGGCCACGTCCTGGACATCATCCGGCAGAACATGATCCCTACCCCTGATCAGGGCGGTGGCCTGGGCTGCCCGAGCCAGATAAAGGGTTCCCCGGGGACTCGTCCCCAGCCTTACTCCCTCCAGTTCCCGGGTATTCCGGCAGAGGGAAACAATATATTCCTGGACCGGATCGGCCAGGTAAACTTCTCCCACAGCATCACGCAATAACTTAATTTCTTCCGGTCCCGCTACCGTTTGAATATCCATCAGGGGATTGGCGTTTATAAACCGATTGATTATTTCTTTTTCTCCTTCGGCCGAGGGATACCCCAACCGCAGGCAAAAAAGAAATCGGTCCAGCTGGGCTTCCGGAAGGGGAAAGGTTCCTTCCATTTCTACCGGGTTCTGGGTAGCCAGAACCAGGAAGGGATCTTCCAGGGTGTGTGTTTCTCCATCAATGGTAACTGTGGCCTCCTGCATGGATTCTAAAAGGCTGGACTGGGTTCTGGGGGTAGCCCGATTAATTTCATCTGCCAGGAGAATATTGGTAAAAACAGGCCCGGGCCGGAACTCAAATTCCCTATCTTTCTGGTTATAAACATTCATCCCGGTTACATCTGCGGGAAGCAGGTCCGGGGTAAACTGGATTCTTTTAAAAATCAACCCCAGGGAACTGGCAAAAGTTCTGGCCAGCATTGTCTTCCCAACACCGGGAATATCATCCAGCAAAATATGCCCCCGGCAGATAACGGCTGCGAGCATGAGTTCCAGAACGTTTTCACTGGTTAAAACCATAACACTATTAACATTGTCCTCTATTCTTTTCCTGATCTGGGCTGCGGTTTCTTGAGTTTCACTCAACGCAATCATCCTTTCCCAAAAAAATCAAAAACCATCCCTAAATAATTTTCTATCTTTTGGAACTTTCCCCTTGTTATTATTTAATTTTCCCTTCTATTTATTTTCCCGAACCCCAAAAGTTTTTAGGGGTTAAACTTTTTAATCGCTTTTTCTGCCTGCCGCTTACCAGGCTAGATTAAGTTCTCCGAACACAAACTTTCTTTGTGCCTTTTAATTTCCAAGCAGACTTCTTTTTCCATCTGCTGCAGCCCTTCCTACACCTCCTTCTGGAACTAAATTCCACCCGAAACTACCGGGTCTATCTCAATTTCATCCCCTTTAGCAATAACTTTATCCCTGTTAAGGAGTTCACCGTCCCGTAAAACCGGGTATCCTTCAGGGTTAAGCTGGAGTTCTTTTAATAGTTCTCCCGCTTTCATTTTCTTTTCAATTACAAAAAGGTTTTTTTCCGGAAAACCTTCCCTTGCTCTCAACTCACCCCCGTATTCTTTTTTGAACTAGTGTATCATTTTTACAATAACCCCTCAATTCAAGGCAAAAAGAAAAGTCAACCCCTTAGAATTGAGTTGACTGTTCTTATTAATCTATTTTTTTCCCTACTCACGGGAATTTCTAATCAAAACAAGTTTAGATTCCCGGTTTTTTTAAGGTCTGGAAACTGCTCGTCATCGGCCTGGGAAAAAGATTGGCCCGGAAAAACTTTTTGCTTAAATTGCAAAAACAAAAAAAGGAATCCTTCTTTCAGGCTTTCAGGAAATATTTACCCATTTGCCACCGGGTCGCTTTCCCCAGAATTATTGTCCTGCTGATCATCTCCGAGCAGGAACTTTTTTCGAACCAGGATCAGGGTTAAAACCCAGGAAATTATTATCGCTGTCATCCCAATAATCAAGCCCGGGGTGAGGGGTCTTACTAAAGCTTCGCCAATCATGGTAAATAAAAGAAGTTTGGGTAAAAGCCCCAGCAAAGAAGCAAAAAGATAGCGGACAAATTGATTTCCGCTTGCTCCGAGAGTAAGACTGACCGATTCCAGGTTGAAAGGAATTAACCTGAGGAAAAAAGCAATGGCCTCCTCTTTATCGGTATTAAAATCCATTATCTTTTTAATCAGGGGAAAGCGCTTGGAAAGCCGGTCAACAAAATCTCTCCCCAGGAAATAACCGAGAATATAGGTTAGGGTCATCGCAAGGGTAACCCCCACCAGGTTTACCCCAATTGATATAAAGAGGGGGAGAACCATACCCGAGGCAATATATATTAGTTTGATGGGGATTATGAAAATAATTGATTTTAAAAGGAAAAATCCCCAGATAATCAAAATTGCCTTGTTAATGTTATACCTTTCCACAATAATTCTTTCTACGTCAATCTGTAGAATATAATCTCGCAAAACGAAAAGAATTACCAAAAAAGCCAATACTCCGATTATCCGGATTATGTTCTTTCTTTTCATGGCACTCACCCGGCCCATTTCCCAACATTAAATCAGGGGAGAAAAAAACTGAAAATCCCTTCCCAGAAGCGGGCCCAAGCTCCTCTCTGCTTGAATTTTTCATAGTCAGTTCTACACAGGTTTTTGAATCTTTTTGCAAAATTTCTTCATATTTTACTGTGAAAGCAGGGTCATGGAAGTATACGTAGATTTCATCATTGATTTCCAGGCTCCTCACATCCAGATTAACCGAGCCAATACAGGACAGCTGGCCATCAATGGTCACGGTCTTGGCATGAATATAACCCTTATAAAAAAACACTCTCACTCCGAAATAAATTAGCCGGTCAATATTGTAGTTGGTGGTATGCTTTAAAAACCGGTTCCCCGAAATTGAGGAGAGCATAATTCGGACATCAATGCCCGAAGCTGCGTCGCCCTATAAGCCGTTAAAAACTGTCTCAGCGGGAACCAAATAAGGAGTTTGCAGCCAGAGTTTTTCCTTGGCGAAACCGATCATTCTCAAATAACCCATTTTTATATTCTGATCATCATCGGCCCCACTTGCCACAACCTTGATCCCTGTGTTCCCGGCTTTTTCCGGTTGAGGAAAGAATTCATCAGCCGGGAAAAGACACCTTCTTCAACCTTCTTTTTGGCCACAACCCAGTCATTCAAAAATATAAACTGCAGGGTTTGCACGACCCCGCCTTTTGATCTAAGGTGAGTATACCCCCAGGGCTTGCGGCGGAGATGTTCCCCAAAATATTTCCTGCCAATATTCATCCCCCCGGTATAACCCACCCGGCCATCTATCACTACAATCTTTCGATGATTGCGGTAATTAATATCCAGGAGGAAAGGCCTGATGGTGACAACTTTTCCCCCGGAAGCAATCAACCCACGGAAAAATTTCTTTGGAGCAAAAAGATTTCCCAGTCGATCATAGAGAACCCGAACCTCTACCCCTTCCCTTGCTTTTTCAGCGAGAATTCGGGCCAGTTCTTTACCCACATCATCATTTTTAATTCCGAAA
>PWGV01000177.1 GCA_003554585.1 Halobacteroidaceae bacterium
CTATCCACAGATAGATGCAGTTTCCAGCCGTACCATGCTTTTTGATTTCCATTAGAATCTTGTTTTGAACCCCAATTCGGAATATCAGTCTGGTCTTCGGGAATTTGCTTTTTTGGCTTAGCCCTCTCATAGGCAGAAAAGTTTGTTGAGTCTATAGATACTGAGTTCCCATCAATAAGGCCAAGAGATAGTGCATCCTGAAGCATTTGCAGATAGAGATTTTCTAAAGGTTCATCTTCGGTCAATTTTTCATAGTATCTGCAAAAGGTAGCTTCACTGGGTACATCTCCGATTACTTTAAAACCACAGCTATAACGGAAACTCGGGTTCTCTTTCAACTTTTTAACCAGGGCTGCCCTTGTAGGTATTTGCTCTATCTGCTGTGCAATCAAGGCCTAGATAGAATAATAGGGGTGGGATTATATCTTTTTGGGCTTCGTTTGCTTCGATGTTTCATTTTTTCAGACAGAGATGAAACACCGATTTGATCCAGAATCAATTCTAATTTTGTTTTTCCTTGAAGCTCCATCAAATCTTCAAAGGTAAACAAAGGTTGTTGTCGAATAATAATGGTGACTTTACCTCTTCTCTTGGGGTTTTGGTTTGTCACCATTATGATTCGACAGAGAGGGGTGAAGTCTTTTTATATTAGCTGAAAAGTTTGATGTTTAAAGGGTTTTTAAACTTGAATTTTGCTTAATTAGAAGCTCAATCAGGGTAAGAAATACTTTTTTCTAAGGGCACGAGGGGTTGCAAAAGGTTTTTTTTATGGTATAATTATGATTGGAAGTTGGCAAATAGGAATGGTTTTTAATAATGATTTTAAACTAAAAAATCATATCAAACGGTAACCAGTATCTCTGTTACTGGATTTTTCTAGATATAAGCTGAGGATCAGGGGAAAAAAGCAAACTTCAGGAAGATATTGTTGGAGTTAATTATTACCTCCTTTGCTTAAATGGGAAAAGAGGGGAAGAAAAACCAAATATCCCTTGCTCTTTCTTTAATTCTTAACAACTCCTGAATTTGTTTATTGACAGGCACCTTTCTCATTGCAAGTCTGGTTATCCGGAGAAGGGTGTTTGTTTTTGAGTATTTCACCCCTTTTATTTTTTTAATCAGGAGGAGATATAGTAAACTTTGCTGGATTGGGTTTTGCTTAAAAGCCCGTGGGCTTCCATTAAATAAACAAGACAATAAGCTTTTGGCCCCGGTAACAAGAATAATTCCAATCAAGTTTATTCATACTGAGTAGGGCCATTCCATTTGTTTTTATTCAATATAAAGCAATAGCTTGACCGGTTATAAGGTTGATTTTTCTTCTTCAAAAACTAAATAATTGCAGCTTTCTTTCCCAATGGTTCTTAACTATTTCTGTAAGTATAATTGGGCCTGACAAGGCAAGGAGAATTATAATTGGAGTGAATCTCCTGTAAAAAGCAACCCTTTTTGCCCAACTCCAATTAGCCAGGGTAGCGGGTTGTCCCCATCCCTTGTAACTGGACTGTTTATTCTTTTGCAATTAATTATATTCGGCGGCAATTCCAGGAGCTCACTGGAAAATTACCCCCTTTGATTTTTGAATTATTTTTGGGGGATTCATCCGGTAAGATTTAGCAAGCAGAAGTTTCCTGGGTTTTTTAGAACATTATAACTTAATTGGAGGTTTTAGGGGTAATGGATTTTATTGATGAAATAAGGAGCAGAGCCCGGGAAAAAGTAAAAAAAATTGTTTTACCAGAAAGCAGTGATTCGCGAATATTATCTGCCGCTGCAAAGCTTTTTCAGGAAGGAATAGCTGAAGTAGTTCTGATTGGCAATGAAGAACAAATTAAATTTCAGGCCAAGAACGATGGGATCAATCTGGATAACGTGGAAATTATTGACCCGCAATCTTTTGCGGAAATCGAGGGCTTTGCCCAAACCCTTTTCCAGCTCCGTAAGGAAAAAGGGATTACCGAAGAAGAAGCCCGAAATCTAATTGAAAACCCGCTATATTTTTCTACAATGCTTGTTTATAAAGGGTATGCGGCGGGAGCTGTTGCAGGAGCGAATAACTCAACTGGTGATGTGCTTCGCCCTGCCCTACAGATTATTAAAACAGCACCGGGGATCTCCACAGTTTCCGGGGCTTTCATTATGCTTTTGGATTCTGAGTATGTACCCGATGGCAGGCTAATTATGGCTGATTGTGCGGTCAACCCTGAACCCGATAGCGATCAGCTGGCTCAAATTGGCGTTGCTTCTTCGAATACAGCGAAAAATATTGCGGACATAAAGCCAAGAACCTCTTTTTTATCTTTTTCTACAAAAGGTAGTGCAGAGCATCCCCTTGTGGAAAAAGTGAAGGAGGCAGTGAAAAAAGCCCAAAAAATGGATCCAAATGGATCCTATGATGGAGAGTTACAGGCTGATTCCGCTCTTGTTTCCAGGGTAGCGGAAAAAAAAGCCCCAGAAAGCACAGTTGCTGGAAGGGCAAATGTTTTAATATTCCCCGACCTTCAGGCGGGTAATATAGGTTATAAACTGGTGGAAAGGTTAGCGGGAGGAGTAGCGGTTGGTCCAATTTTACAAGGAATGGGTAAGCCCATAAATGACCTATCCCGCGGCTGCTCTGTAGAGGATATAATTAACCTTGTAGCCATTACTTCCCTGCAGGCAATAAAAAACGATTCTTAAGGAGGTTTGTTTAATGAAAATCCTGGTTTTAAACTGCGGTAGTTCATCAATTAAATATCAGGTTTTTAATATGGAAGATGAAACAGTCCTGGCCAAGGGGGCTGTAGAGCGAATTGGTATCGAAGGATCCTTTGTTGAACATGAGGTTGTTCAGCAAGATAAAAAAACAAAAATAGAGGGAGAAATTTCCTCCCATCAGATCGGGGTGGAAAAGGTATTAGATATTTTGCAGGATGAAGAATATGGAATTATGCAAGATATTAAAGAGATAAAGGCAGTCGGCCATCGGGTAGCTCATGGCGGGGAATCTTTTCCCCATTCTACCCTCTTGGATTATGAAGATCTGGCAGAAATTGAAGATCTTTCCAGACTTGCTCCCCTGCATAATCCCCATAATGCTGCCGGGATCCGAACTATTTGGGATCTATTACCAGATATGCCCCAGGTTGGTGTTTTTGATACTTCTTTTCATCAATCCATGCCCAAAGAAGCATATATTTACCCAATACCCTATGAATTTTATGAAAATATGGGGATCAGGCGTTACGGCTTTCATGGAACCTCTCATAAATATGTTGCAGAACAGGCAGCCCAAAAAATGGGGCAACCCCTTGAGGATTTAAAAATCATTACTGCCCACCTGGGTAATGGAGCGAGCATGGCAGCTATTGATGGAGGGGTTTCCGTGGATACCACCATGGGTTTTACCCCCCTGGAAGGACTGGTCATGGGAACCCGTTGTGGTGATATTGACCCTTCAATAATTCCATTCTTACAGAAAAAAATGGAAATTAATGCTCAAGAAGTTGAAGAAATTTTGAACAAAGAAAGTGGCCTGCTGGGTATTTCTGGAATTAGCTATGATGCCCGGGATATTGAACAAGCTGCAGCAGAAGGAAATGAAAGGGCCCAACTGGCGGTGGACATTTCCTGCTACCGTTTAAAGAAATTTATTGGGGCCTATAGCACAGTTATGGGTCGAGTGGATGCTATCGTGTTTACCGCAGGTATTGGGGAAAAATCACATATTGTCCGCGGCGGAGCCCTCGCCGGCCTTGATTTCTGGGGGGTTAAAATTGATCCGGAAAAAAATGAAAGGGGAGGAGAATTTGTAGATATAGCAGCAGAGGATTCGAAAGTAAGGATATTTATCATTCCTACCAATGAAGAACTGGTAATTGCCCGGGATACTAATGAGCTGGTTAAAAATGGCGAGGAACCAGGAAAAAATGATAATGATAACTCGGTTTTGCGGGATTACAAAAAAACCTCCTAGAAAAAAGGCCTGGTTTTGGAGAAAAACCAAATAAGAATAGAAAGTTCACTATGAAAATGGAAAAAGGAAAAATATACAAGTTTCTCTTTTGGGGTTCTACCTGGTGTTTTGGCAGATAAAATATTTTGGCTGGCCTGCAACAAAGGGATTGAGCCCAGAGCCTGCATCTAATTAGAGTGTGAAAACTGTATTGTTGAATATGGGATGGCTATGAAGGGTATCATTATCCTATCCGTTTAGGACATTTATTTAAAGGGATATTCTTGAACTGTGTTGATGGGGAAGAAGTAGTTAAACCTCTGGGATAAGGGGAACCCTGACTCCCTTTTCCCCGCCTTACTGGGCCCTGGCTGGATGAGTGTATTTAATAAATACTGCAAAAACCCGCTGTTTTCAGTCGGGCTTAGAAAGATAACCTCATAAATTTTGAGCTGATGAGAAAACCCAAATTCCCCAGTGATCGGTGGTCTATTATGGTTTTAATAAGCACAAACAATGAGGAATTTTAAAGCAATAATTGAAGTCCAAATTGTTTTCCCTCCACGGTTGGTTGCGAACCTATTAGATGAGGGTTATTGAACTAAAATTTTTTTGTCCGTCACCAATAGGGGGAAAGGACCCTTCTTGACAAGGATTATCCTTCCTTATATAATGGGGTGAGGGTTAAGGAGGAGTTTAAATGAAAATAAATCTTAAGGACATTTTAGGCTCCCTAGGTGGTACCATTTCTGTGGAGGATGACTTTGTGATTGAAGAGATTGAAATTCAGTCCCGAAAAATTATTTTCCCTCACCCTCCCCAGGTTAAGATTACCCTTACCAATACTCAGGATGATATACTGGTCCAGGGAACAATAACCGGCGAAGTCGAATTGGCCTGCACTCGTTGTTTGGAATTTTTCCAATGGTCATTTGTTCGTGAGCTGACTGAAACTTATTCGAAGAAAGAATTGAACCTTGATGAAAATAGTGTTCTTGATATTACCCAAGAAATTTACCAGCACCTGTTTTTAAGTATTCCCATGCAGTCCATTTGCCGTGAAGGTTGCCAGGGGCTTTGTCCCGGATGTGGCAAGAACCTGAATCAGGGACAATGTGACTGCAAACAAGAAGCAATTGATCCTCGATGGGAGAAATTGCGCCAGTATCTGGAGAATTAATACTAGGAGGTGGCAAAATGGCTGTCCCCAAGAGGAGAATTTCCAAAACTCGGAAAAGAAAGCGCCGCACACACTGGAAATTAACCGCTCCCCAGTTGGTGGAGTGTCCCAAGTGTCGCGAGCCAAAACTTCCGCACCGGGTATGTCCCGAATGCGGTAATTACAAAGGCAAAAAGGCAATTGAGGTATAATGGTTCTTGTCCTTTAAATACAAGATAAAGGAATTTCTTTATCTTGTATTTTTTTCGGCAAAAATTGGTGAAGGAGGGAGTAACTTGAAGGTTGCCATTGACGGGTTTGGCGGAGATCATTCACCCGGTGAAATAATTAAAGGGATTATTCAGGCCTCACGGGAAGGCGGCCCGGATGTTATTGTTACAGGAGATTCTGAAGCTCTGTCGAAAGAATTTGATAAGCATGGGGGCAAACCCTCGAATGTCGAGATATTCCATGCTCCCGGACTGGTTAAAATGGACGAAGCGCCCTCTAAAGTTTTAAGGGAAAAGAAGGAATCTTCTCTAATGCAGGGAGCCCAACTTGTAAAAGAGGGAAAAGCTCAGGCTTACGTTTCCGCAGGAAACACCGGAGCAACGTTGGCTGCAGGGATTTTTTTAATTGGTAGAATTGCAGAAATTGATCGCCCCGGTATAGCCACTCCCGTCCCGGGAATTGGGCAGATGGCTTTATTGATTGATGCCGGGGCTAATTCTGAATGCAAACCTCAAAACATGGTCCAATTCGCCCAGATGGGGCGGGTTTTTATTGAAAAAATTCACCACAGGGACAACCCCCGGGTAGCCCTTTTGAATGTCGGGGAGGAAGCAAAAAAAGGAACCAAAATTTATCAAGAGGCCCACGAAGAATTAGGGAAGATTGCAGAACTGAACTTTATTGGAAATATTGAAGGTAGAGACATTTTCACTGATACCTCCGATGTTATTGTCAGCGACGGCTTTGTAGGAAATATTACCTTAAAAGTAATGGAAGGAGCTGGCAAGACCTTAGTTGATTTATTAAAAACAGAGATCAAAAAAAGCTTCACCAGCAAACTGGGGGCTCTGCTTATGAAGAAGGCTCTTGTAACATTAAAGAGTAGGATGGATTACGAGGAATATGGTGGTGCTCCCCTGCTGGGATTAAAAGCGCCGGTAATCATCTGCCACGGGAGTTCCTCCGCCCGGGCAATTAAAAACGCCATTTTTGTTGGCCAGGAAATGGTTGAGAAAAGAGTGGTTAAAACCCTGGAGGAATTATTCTAGGGCGAGGGAGTTGAGAAAATCCAATGGAAAAAGTTCAGGCAGGCATACTGGGCCTCGGGGTAAGCCTCCCGCAAAAAATTTTAACCAATAAAGACCTGGAAAAGAAGGTTGACACAACCGATGAGTGGATCCGGGCTCGAACTGGAATAAAAGAAAGGCGGATAGCCTCCCCGGAGGAAACCACTCTTTCCCTGGCAGAAAAAGCAGGGCGAGAGGCCATGACCAATGCAGGGATTTCTGCAGAGGAACTGGATCTAATAGTAGTAGCCACGGTTACTCCGGATATGGTTTTCCCCGCCACCGCATGCCTTTTACAGGATGCTCTTAACGCACCTGATGCAGCAGCTTTTGATCTGGAAGCAGGCTGTTCAGGATTTGTTTATGGACTAACCCTTGCAGCCCAGTTTATTAATAATGGTAGTTACAAAAATATTCTGGTAATAGGGGCGGAAGTTCTTTCCCGCATAACCGACTGGGAGGATCGCAATACCTGTGTTCTTTTTGGAGATGGTGCCGGGGCAGCAGTAATGGGGCCCGTCGACCATGGGGGTTTTTTGGGTTTTGAAATGGGTTCAGACGGGGGTGGAGGAGAGTTTTTAAAAATGCCTGCAGGTGGGGGAGCCATTCCCCCAACTATCGAATCCGTAGAACAAAGACTGCACTACATAAAGATGGATGGTAATCAGGTTTTTAAATTTGCGGTTAAGGCCATGGTTCGTTCGGCCAAAAAAGTTGCGGCAAAGGCAAATATTGCTATTGAGGATATAGATCTTTTTATTCCCCATCAGGCTAACATTAGAATCATAGAATCTTCAGCAAAAAGGTTGAGAATTCCTGAAGAAAAGGTTTTTATGAATCTGGAAAAGTACGGTAATACATCTGCTGCCTCAATACCAATCGCCTTTTATGAAGCCTGGAAAGAAGGTCGAATTGATAAAGGGGACAGGGTTCTTCTGGTTGGATTTGGAGCAGGTTTAACCTGGGGTTCATGTATTGTGGAGTGGACCGGGTAAAATTTGTTATAGGGGGGGAAATTAGGGGATGGAAAAGCTTGGCTTCCTCTTTCCCGGACAGGGATCGCAGAAAGTCGGTATGGGCAAAGATTTATATGATAATTACTCATTGGCCAGGAAAGTATTTGAAGAAGCCGACGATATACTGGGTTTTTCTCTTTCCAGGCTTTGTTTCGAGGGGCCTGAAGAAAAATTGCGGGTTACAGAAAATGCCCAACCTGCTATTCTGACTGCAAGCATAGCTGCTTTTAGGGCAGCCCGGGATTTTATTCCTGGTTCCTGGGGATTTTCTGGCCACAGTTTAGGTGAATTTTCTTCTCTTGTGGCTGCCGGTGCTATTTCTTTTTCCGATGCCTTAAAACTGGTTCGTAGAAGAGGGCAGTTGATGGCGGAAGCGGTGCCTGCAAACAAGGGAGGAATGGCGGCTATAATCAAACTGGAATTGGAAAAAATCCAGGCTATTATTTCCGGGACTGGTGTGGAGATTGCAAACCTTAATTCCCCGGAACAAGTGGTTATTTCGGGGTACCAGGAAACTCTCGAAAAACTTAAGGATTCTTTTTTGAAAGAAGGAGCAAAAAGAGTTGTATTTTTGAATGTAAGCACCCCTTTCCATTGTCGTTTAATGGAACCTGCCGCAAGGGGACTTGCTCAAGAAATTGAGGGTGTTCCGATACAAAACCCTGAATTCCCATTTTGGGCAAATGTTACCGGGGAAAAAGTTAACGACCCAGAAGAGATTAAGTCCCTGTTAGTTCACCAGGTAACCATGCCCGTTCTCTGGGAGAAAGCAATAAAAAATATGTCCAAAGAGGGTTTTTCAGGATTTTTAATTTTGGGGTCGGGGAAAACTCTACGGATTTTAATGCGTTCAATTAATCCCCGAGCGAAAACAAAGGAAATTTCCCGGAGCAGGGACCTGGAAGATTTAATAGAAAACCAAGAGAATGGAAGCTTGGAGGGAATTTTATGAAAGGGAAAGTAGCTGTTGTTACTGGCAGTTCTCGGGGGATAGGGCTGGCGATTGCCAGGACCCTGGCCAAAAATGGTTGCCGGGTTGTAATTAATTCCCGTTCCCAAGAAAGGATTAATTCAATTGCAAGCGAATTACAAAAGCACGGATTAGAGATAACGGGTATTGGTGCTGATATCCAGACCAAGGAGGGTGCTGACCAGCTAATCCAGGGAGCAATTGAAAAATGGGGTGGGGTTGATATCCTGGTTAATAACGCCGGGATAAATCGTGATAACCTTTTCCTGCGAATGAAAGAAGAGGAGTGGGATGAAGTTATTCAAACGAACCTAAAAGGAATGTTCCACTGTACAAAGGCTTCAATTCGTTCCATGACCAGGAAAAAATGGGGCAGGATAATAAACATATCTTCAGTTGTTGGTTTAACGGGTAACCCAGGCCAAGCTAATTATTCCGCTGCCAAGGCTGGAATAATCGGATTTACGAAAACCCTGGCTCAGGAATTTGGAGGCAGGAATATTACTGCTAACGTTATTGCCCCTGGTTTTATTGAAACGGAGATGACTGACCAGCTTTCCGAAAAAATAAAAGAACAGATGCTGGCAAGGATTCCTCTCCAGAGATTTGGAAAAGGCGAGGATATTGCAGAGATGGTTAAATTTCTCGCTTCAGAAGAAGCGGGCTATATTACAGGACAAGTTCTTATTGTGGATGGAGGACTTGCTTTATAAAAAAAGAGGAGGTGAAACAGGTGAGCGCATTCGAAAAAATGGTTGAACTGATTGTTGAAAAGTTAGGGGTTGAACCCGGGGAGGTTACTCCTGAAGCTTCATTTATCGATGACCTGGGTGCTGATTCTCTGGACATTGTCGAGCTTATAATGGACATTGAAGATGAGTTCGATTTAGAAATTCCCGATGAAGAAGCGGAAAACATTTCAACGGTTCAACAGGCCGTTGACTATATAGAAAAAAATAAATAATTAAAAGGGAAGCCCCTAAAGGGGCTTCCTTTCAACAAAGGTTCTGTTGCAAGGAGATGAGAGAAGGATGACAGATCTCAAGGAAATCATAAAGTCCAGCGGCCTGAGAAAACTTGCTTTAACCCACCGTTCCTGGGCTAATGAAAAAGGATTAGCAAAAAATAACGAGAGGTTAGAATTTCTGGGAGATTCGGTTCTGAGTTTGATTGTGAGTGAACACCTTTATCGGACCTTTCCGGAATTTCCCGAAGGGGAACTGGCCAGGATGAGGGGGAAAATTGTTAGCATGGATTCCCTTTCCCGCGCAGCCCGCAAACTTTCTCTTGGCGATAAAATGCTTTTGGGAAAAGGGGAAGCAATATCTGGAGGAAGCGAAAAAAATTCCATTCTTGCAGATGCTTTTGAGGCCATTTTGGGAGCAGTTTATATTGAACAGGACCTGGAGTTTTCCCGTAAATTCATCCTGGAAAACCTGGGTTTTATTATTGAAGAGGCTTGCCAGAAAGGTGATCTCCGCGACGCAAAGACTACTTTACAGGAATTGGTTCAGCACAGCTTCAAAGAACTCCCCCAGTATGAAATTGTTCGGGAGGAAGGGCCGGACCATGAAAAATGGTTTATGATAAATGTTTTATTTTCAGACAGTGTGCAGGGAAGTGGTGAAGGACCTACCAAAAAAATTGCTCAACAGAATGCTGCCGCCGAAGCCTTAGAAAAAATGAAGAAAAACAGGCGATAAAAAATCCTTTCCCTAAATGGGCAGTTTTTTTGGTGGGTTTTTTGTTCGGATTTTTTAAAACAAGTTTAGTTAATGGAGGGGAAGGAATGGGAAAAAAAAGGAAAAGGATAATAATTGCCATTGATGGACCAGCGGGGGCTGGAAAAAGCAGTGTTGCCTCAGAAGTAGCCCGCGAGCTGGGCTATTCCCATTTGGATACAGGTTCGATGTACAGGGGAGCAACTTATTTTCTTCTTAAAAATAATATTCCCATGGGAAATGAAAATGATGTCCTTACTGAATTAAAAAAAATGAAAATGGACATGGCTGATAACAAAATATTAATCAATAATGAAGATATTACTTCCTTTCTCCGGACCAAGGAAGTTGAAAGACATGTTTCCTGGGTTTCCAGCCTGCCTGGGGTTCGCAAAATACTCGTGCAAAAGCAGCGAGAAATTGCCCGGGAAGGTGGCTTTGTTCTTGATGGGCGGGATATTGGTACTCAAGTCTGCCCGGACGCAGAGCTTAAAATATTCCTTTCTGCTTCCCCTGAAATTAGAGTGAAAAGACGTTACCTGCAGCTAAAGGGAAATGTCGAACTTGATTTTATCAGGAAGGATTTAAAAAGACGGGACGAATATGATAAAAATAGAAAAGCAGGACCGTTAAAACCAGCTGAAGATGCGATATTCCTGGACACTTCCCATTTAACCAGGAAACAGGTTGTGGAAAAAATTGTTCGGTGGGCCTGGGAGGTGATTGAGAATTAAAAAGGTGATGGGAATAATAATTTACAAAATTGTTGCCGGGTTATTTTATTTCTTCTACAGGGTATTTTACGGCCTAAAAATAAAGGGAAAAGAAAACCTGCCGCCCAGAGGACCTTTTATAATCATAGCCAATCACCAGCACTGGCTGGACCCAACAGTAGTTGGAGCTTCGGTTTATCCCCAACAGGTTCACTTTATGGCCAAAGAAGAACTTTTTAAAAATTCCTTATTCAGGTGGGTTTTTACCGCGATTGGGGCCTATCCTGTAAAAAGAGATCGGGCAGACCTGCGGGCTTTTAGAACTACCTACCAGAAAATTAAAGAAGGCAATATCGTTGGGATTTTTCCTGAAGGAACCAGGCAAAAGGAAGGTGAACTTGGAGAAGCAAAAAGGGGAGTAGCCCAGATTGTAAAAAAAACCGGTGCTGAGGTTGTCCCGGTAAGGGTGGATTGGAATAACTGGAAAAGACCCATCAGGGTATTTATTGGCAAACCTATCCAGGTTGAAAACTCCAAGGAAAAACAAACCAAGGAAGATCTTTATCGCCTGGCCGAGTTTTTGATGGAACAGGTAAGAAATCTCAAATAATAAAATTCGTCCAAAAATTCGCTTGAAAAAGAGGACTTCTCGGTTTAAATATAGAAAAAAGTAATTTGAAGTGCTTTGAAGTGCAACGGAGGGAATGAATTGGAAATAATTGTTGCGGAAAATGCAGGTTTTTGCTTTGGAGTCAAACGCGCGGTAGATATTACCCTAGCTGCTGCCAAAAATGAAGAACTTCCCGCTCCAATTTTCACCCTGGGGCCACTTATTCACAATGCTGAGGTTGTCGAAAAACTTGAAGAAAATGGTGTCAAAGCCCTGGGGGATATTTCCCATTTACCTTCCGATAAAAAAGGGACAGTAATTATTCGTTCTCATGGTGTTCGGCCAGAAATGGTTGAAGTATTAAGAGGAAAAGGTTGGCATATTATTGATGCCACCTGTCCTTTTGTAAAAAAAGCCCAGGATTACAGTAGAATGCTGGTCCGCGAAGGGTACCAGCTAATTATTTTCGGGGACAGCAAACATCCGGAAGTCCAGGGAATTTTAGGCCAGGTTGACGATAAAGCCCTGGTTTTGGGGGATCCGAAAGAAGGAATGGGCCTGGGGAGAACCGCTAAAATCGGCCTTGTTCCGCAAACAACCAAAAGCACGCATAAATTTAAAGAGCTGGCGCAAAATTTATTAGAAAAAACAAATGAATTGAGAGTTTTTAATACCATCTGCACTGTTAATCAAAAAAAACAAGAAGGCGCTCATTCTATGGCCTCTGAGGTTGATACTGTTGTTGTAGTTGGAGGCCGTAATAGTTCAAATACAAGGAGCCTTTTTAATATATGCAAAGAGCACGGGATTCCTACCTATCAAATTGAAAAATCCGAGGAAATTAACCTTAAATGGTTTGATGGTATAGACAAAGTCGGAATTGTTGCAGGGGCCTCAACCCCTAACTGGACAATTAAGGAGGTCGAAGAGTTGATGTTTGAGAAGTCAGAGGAAAGAAAAGAAGAAAAACGGGAACAGGAAGAACAAAAAGAAGTTGAGCAGGAGGAGCAGAAAGCTTCAGAAAAAGTAGAAAAGAAAAAAGAGGATCCAGAACAGGAAGAAGAAAAAACCCAACCAGAAGATGCTGTAGAGGCTGAAAAAGAGACTGAATCAGAAGAAGAGAAAGAAGAACCAGCCGAAGAAAAAGAAAAAGAGAAAAAAGAGGATCCAGAACAGGAAGAAGAAAAAACAGAGGCTGTAGAAGAAGAAGAAGAAGAAGAAGAAGAAGAAGAAGAAGAAGAAGAAGAGAAAGAAGTAGCAAAAGAGGAAGAAGTAGCAGAAGCAGACGCAGAAGAAGAAGAGGAAGAAGAGGAAGAGGAAGAAGAAGAAGAAGAGGAGGAAGAAATTGATAAAAAACAAGAAGGAGAAAGCCAGCCTTCTGAAGATATATCTGCTGAGGAAAAAACCGCTGAAGAAACTCTTCATCCAATGGATGAAGAAGAAGCCCTGCAATATGGACAGGATGTCAAGGCCTTTTCCAAGGGGCAAATAATTGATGGCAAAGTTGTGGAAATAACCGAGGACGGAATTTTTGTTGATATTGGCTCAAAAACTGAAGGTTTTGTTCCCAAGAGAGAATTAGCCCAGGACGTAGTTGAAAACATTTCCGATCTGGTGCAACCCGGAGATGAAATTAAAGTTTATTTTCTGGGAACGGATGATGATGGTGCCGCCAAACTATCCAAAAAGAGAGCGGATATTGAAGCAGCCTGGGAGAATGTTACCCAGGCCCAAAAAGACCAATCTGTCATTAAAGGAAAAGCGACAAAAGTTGTTAAGGGCGGACTTGTTGTTGACGTAGGGCTTCGAGGATTTATCCCCGCTTCCCATATTGCTATAGAATATGTGGAAGACCTGGAGCAATTTGTGGGCCAGGAATTGGAAATGAAAGTTCTGGAAGTTGAAAAGAAAAATAATAATGTTGTTCTCTCCCGGAGAAAGGTTCTAGAAGAAGAACAGGAACAGGAAAAGCTGGAAACAATGGAAAATATCACTGAGGGTGATGTTTTAAAAGGCCGGGTTACCAAAATTGTTGATTTTGGAGCTTTTATTGACATCGGAGGCATCGAAGGACTGCTTCATATTTCCGAAATGTCCTGGGGCCGCATTGAACATCCCTCCAAGGTTATAGAAGAAGGACAGGAAATTGAAGTTAAGGTGCTCAGTGTGGATAAAGAAAGTGAGAGAATTTCTCTTGGTTTAAAGCAGATCCTTCCCGATCCCTGGGATGAATTTGTGAAAAACCATAATGTTGGCGATAAGATTGACGGAACCATTACTAAAACAGTTAGCTTTGGAGCCTTCATGGAAATTGAAAATGGTATCGAAGGTTTAATCCATATCTCTCAGCTGGCCCGTAGACATGTTGAGAATCCTGACGAAGTTGTAAGAAAAGGGGATCAGGTTGTTGCCAAAATTATAAATATCAATGAAGGAGAAAGGAAAGTAGGACTCAGCCTGAAGGAAATGGAAGAAGACAAACAAAAAAAAGAGGTAAAAGAATTTACTGACCAGGCCAAAGAAGAAGGAAACATAACAATTGGAGATATGGTTGGGGACCTATTCCGAAAAGATGAAGAAGAAGAAGAAGAAAAGGAAGAATAAAAAGCTTTAAAAATTATAGAGCAAATGAAAAAACACCCTTTCCGGGTGTTTTTTCTTAGTGCTTCTTCCTAAGACCTTATTCGAACTATTAAAAATAAGCTGGGGGAACAAGGTGCGAAAATAAAACCTTCCTTGACGAGAAAGCTTTTTTAATACATAATTTACTTTAAGAAGGTTTAAAGGGAGGTTGGGTTGTTTGGCCAGGATAAAAGAAGTTGACGTAGTTATCAAAGAAAAATACGGTCTCCAACCCGGCGATGAATTGCTGGCAATTGATGATAAACCGGTTAATGATTATATTGACTTCCTATTTTATACTGCGGAAGAGCAATTTAATTTGAAGGTTAGAAAACAGGGATCCTCTTGGATTGAAGATGTTCTTTTTGTAAAAGAGGATATTGATACTGGAATAACCCTGGAGGGATTTGTTTTTGATAGATTTCGAACCTGCGGGAACAGGTGTATCTTTTGTTTTATTGACCAGGGAGGTCCGGTTAAAAGGGATTCCCTCAAAATAAAAGATGATGATTACAGGTTTTCTTTTTTACAGGGAAGTTTTATATCCCTGACCAATCTCCAAGAAGGCGATTTGCAGCGGATTAAAGATTTGCGAATAAGTCCTTTATACATCTCAGTCCACGCTACTAATCCCCGGGTTCGCTCCAGAATGATGGGTAATCCAAAGGCGGGGGAAATTCTTCCCGTCCTGAAAGAACTGACCGGGTCGGGTATCGCTATGCATGCACAAATCGTGGTCTGCCCCGATTTCAATGATGGGGAAGAATTGGAAAGAACTTTGAGCGATCTTTTTTCTCTCGGGCCGGGTATTCTTTCAATAGGCATTGTTCCCGTTGGGCTTACCCGTTATAGAGAGGGGTTACCTCACCTGGAACCGGTAAAAGAAGAAAACGCCCGAGAAATATTGCAAACAATTGAAAAGTGGCAGGAAAAATTTAGCAAAGAGAGGGGAAGCCAGGTTGTTTTCGGAGCAGATGAACTCTTCGCCCTCAGTGGTTTTTCTCTTCCTGCGGATGAGGATTATGAAGATTATCCCCAGTTAGAAAATGGTATTGGGCTGGCCCGTTTACTAAGGGAAGAGAGCAAGAAAAGCTTAAAAAAGATCCCCCCGGGAAAAAAAGGAAACGCTGGGCTTATTACAAGTAAACTTGGAGCTTGGGCCTGGGACCCGGTTGTGGAAGAATTAAAAAAAAGGGGAATTATCATTGAGCCCCTTATTGCAGAAAACAATTTTCTTGGACCCAGAATCAGCGTAAGCGGATTACTCGCTGCTCAGGATCTGTGGCCCTTTTTGGAAAGAAAAAAGTCCTTACCAGAATTGATTTTCTTACCCCGTATTATGTTTAATGAAAACGGAAAAACCCTGGATGGGTTTTCTTTCCTGGATATAAAAAAGCGTTTTTCTCCAGTTCAATTAGAAGTCGCTGCTAACCTGGAGGAAATTTTGGAAAAAATTAAACCATACAGAGGAGAATTGTTATGAAACCTGTTGTAGCAATTGTGGGTAGGCCCAATGTGGGCAAATCCACTCTTTTCAACCGGCTTATAGGAGAAAGGACAGCTATTGTAGATAATGAACCTGGACTGACCCGTGACCGTATTTATGGAGAAGTATTCTGGAATGGGAAACATTTTTCCGCAATTGATACCGGAGGTTTGAGCCACAGTCCCCTGACTGAAATCGAACATGGGATTTATGAACAGGTGATTCTGGCCATAGAGGAAGCAGATTTTATTATTTTCCTGGTTGACGGGAGGGCAGGCATTTTACCCGAGGATTATGAAATTGCTTCCCTTCTGAGAAAAAAGCAGAAAAACACCCTCCTGGTTGTTAATAAAATTGATGATTACCTGAAACAAAAAAAGGACCTCTGGGAATTTTACAACCTGGGCCTGGGGGATCCGGAACCTGTTTCGGCAGAACACGGACAGGGAACCGGAGATGTTCTCGATCTAGTGGTGGAAAATCTTCCCGAGGATCAAACAGAAGAGGAAGAGGATGAAACTTTAAAAATGGCTTTAATTGGCCGGCCCAATGTGGGGAAATCTTCTCTGGTAAATGCTATCCTGGGAGAAAAAAGGGTTCTGGTTAATTCTACACCGGGAACTACGAGAGATGCTGTAGATAGCGTTTTTACCTGGAACGAAAATAAATTTACCATTATCGATACAGCTGGTTTGCGCAGGAAGGGAAAGGTTGAAAAAGGTGTAGAAAAATACAGTGTCCTCCGGTCCTATCAAGCTGTTGGGAGGTCACAGGTTACCGTAGTCGTTTTAGATGGAGAAACAGGGCTTACAGAGCAGGATAAAAAGGTTGTTAGCGTTGCCCTGGAACAGGGGAAAGCTATTGTTCTTGCTTTGAACAAATGGGACCTGGTTAAGGGTGATAAGGATAAGATCGGGCGAAAAATAATTGAACAAATGCCCTTTATCTCTTATGTTCCCCTTGTCTATACTTCGGCTATTAATGGGTTTGGGCTGGACTCCCTTTTAGAAACAGTTTTATTGGCTGAGGAAGAGTGGAAGAAGAGAATTAAAACTGGCGTTTTAAATGAGATTATTCAAGAGGCCATCCAAATTGCTCCTCCTCCCAGTAAAAAAGGGAGAACAGCAAAAGTGTTTTTTGGAACCCAGGTGGCGGTGGGACCACCAACCTTTGTTTTATTTGTCAATGAACCCCGCCTGATCCATTTTTCTTATTTAAGGTATTTAGAAAACCAAATTAGGGAGGCTTTTGGCTTTGCCGGAAGCCCGATCTGGATAAAATTGCGGAAAAGAGGTGAAGAGAAAAAATGACCCAACTGGCAATCTTAGGTGGGGGGAGCTGGGGAACAGCCCTGGCGGTACATCTGGCTAAGCAGGGCCGGGACATTAAAATTTATGATCAGGTTGAAAAACAGGTTGAAGAAATCAATAAAAAAAAGACCAACATGCGTTATCTCCCCGAGGTTATCCTTCCTAAAACCATAAGGGCCTCAACCAACCTAGAAGAGGTGATTTCCGGAACAAATAGTATTTTTCTGGTGGTTCCCTCTCATGTTGTGAAAGAAGTAATTCAAAAAGTTCGTCCCTATCTAAAACCCGGGCAATATTTGTTAAGTTGCAGTAAGGGACTTGATGAAGAAAATCTGGAAAGATTATCCCAGGTATTAATCAAAAATGTTCCCCCAGAAAATAGAACAAAAGTTGCTGTTCTATCTGGACCCACCCATGCAGAAGAAGTTAGCCGCGGACTTCCTTCAGCAGCTGTTGTAGCCAGTGAAAACAAAGAAACCGCCAAACACTTTCAGGATATAATAATGGATAGCCATTTCCGGATTTACTCAAGTCCGGATGTAATAGGTGTTGAATTAGGGGGAGCAGTAAAGAATATAATTGCAATAGCTGCAGGCATATGCGATGGGATGGGTTTTGGAGATAATACCAAGGCGGCCTTAATTACCAGGGGCCTCAGCGAAATAAGTCGACTGGGAAAGGCAGAAGGAAGCAAGCCCGAGACTTTTTCGGGGCTTGCCGGGTTGGGGGATTTGGTGGTTACCTGTGTCAGCAAGCATTCCCGGAACTGGAATTTTGGTTACCGGATTGGTCGGGGTAAATCCACCGAACAAGCTTTAAAGGAAATCAATCAGACCGTTGAGGGTTTAAAAACCACTCAAACAGTTTATCAACTGTCCCAACGTTCGGGAGTTGAAATGCCCATTACCCAAAAAGTTTACCAGGTTCTTTTCCAGGGTTTATCTCCCCAAAAAGGTGTTTATGAGTTAATGGGAAGATTGCCTAAAGTGGAAATGGAAGAGCAGAGAGATGGAGCAGAGTACTGGTAAAAAATATACCTTTTTAATAAAAAAATATCTCCTTCCGTAATTGTAAGCCAAAAATTTAAAAATAAATTCAACTTTCCCTGAAAATGTATTCTCTGGGAAAAGATATTCAAAAAATTTTTCCTCGGAGAACTCTCCAATCTTAAAAAACCCCGTAAACAAAGGGGTTTAAGGGAATTAAAATTCGCGAGGTCAGGATTTGAGGGGGGTTTTCGCTGGTAAAAGCCAGTGGGAAAATGCAAAAAAAATAAAAAGAATCCCAAAAATGTTGAATTCTTGGGGATTTTTTCGCCTTTTTTTGAAGGAGTTTCTGAGCAAGTCACGAATTAATTTGTTGGAATGGAAATTTTAAGGAGGTGTAACTGCTTGACTAAAACTGATTTAATCGAAAAGGTTGCTGAAAAAGCAGGGATGACCAAAAAAGATGCTGGCGAAGTTGTAAACATCGTATTTGATTCTATCACTGACTTTCTTGCCGGGGAAGCCAAAAAGGGCGAAAACAAAAGAAAGAAAGTCCAGATCATCGGTTTCGGTAGCTTTGACGTAAGAGACCGTAAGCCCAGAAAAGGTCTTAATCCTCGCACCAAGGCTGAAATTAGCATTCCAGCTAAAAAGGTTCCTAACTTTAAGCCCGGCAAAGCACTAAAAGAATCGGTAGATATTTAGTCGCTCTACTCGTTTTTACTTATTTTTTGGTTAATGGGGGATATCCTCCAGGTTAGAAAGGTATTTAGGCACAGGAGGCCTCTTTTAAAAGGGGCCTCTTTTGTTTGCCCGGAAGGAATTTAAATCAGGATATGGAATAGCTAATGTATACCTAAATTTGGAAAGGAGACTGGCCATGCAGAGAAAGCTTTGTTTATGTTTGATATTGTTTATTATATTTCTTTTTTCCAGTTCTTTAACTGCAGATGCTTTTTCCTATTACAATGCCCGGGCCTTTGCTCTGGGAGGAGCTTATACCGGTATTGTAGATGACTATTCTGCAATTATTTATAACCCCGCTGGTCTGGCTCATACCGGTCTGGTAGGTTTGGGTCTTGGGTCTAGCCTGGGTGGGGAAACTGATAATATAGGGGAAGTAATTTCCGGTGTAAGAAAAATTCTAGTTGATCCGGAAAAAATCCTGGAAATTGATATAGAGCCCGCTTCAATAGAGTACGGGCATTTAACGGGAGTTCGGTTCGGAACTTTGGGGGCAGGTATTTCCTTTCAGGGCAGAGGAAATATAGATGGAAGCGAGTTGGACTTAACCCATTACAATACCTTTAATCTGGGCTATGCCTACCGGGTTTTGGAGCCATTTGGAGATGTAGCTTCTCTTTCCCTTGGTTTTAATGCAAAATATCTGGAAGGAAATCATTATCTTTATTCAACCGATGGAGAAAGCGTGGAAGAGGAACACTTACCCCTGGGAAATGGTTTTGGGGTTGATTTTGGGATTATGATTAAACTAACTGATATCATCAGTGTTGGAGCAAAGGTTGACAATGTGATCCAGCCTTTTTCCAATGACGGAAATATTGATTACATAAAGGGATCGGAAAGGGTTTACACTGTGGGTGCAGGAATAAATCTTCCCCTAATTGGTTTAACAGCTACAACGGATCTGAGTTCAATACCCCACGCTAGTGGAACAGCTTTCAGGGCGGGAATTGAAAAAAGATTTTTTGTTGGCCTTCTGGCCCTACGGGCAGGCTTAGCCCAGGAAGGGCCCGATACAAGATATCTAACAGGTGGACTTGGCTTGAATTTTGGACCAGTAAAAGCTGACCTTGCTCTGGGGTTTAAAAACGGAGTCTGGGATGAACCCAGCGCTGTGTTCGGGATCAGAGCTAACTTTTAAGGTTTTAATAAAGGGGGATAATTAATGAAAGCCAATATGGAAATGCTGAAAAAAATTACTGGAGTTCCTGGAGTCTCCGGCCATGAGGATAAAGTTCGGGAGACAATTAAGGAGCTAATGGCAGGGAAAGCTGAAATTTCTACTGATAAACTGGGCAGTGTAATATGCAAAAAAGAAGGGGATCCGGATGGTCCAAAAGTTATGATCAGCGGGCATATGGACGAAATTGGTTTTATGGTTAAAACAATTGACGAAAAGGGCTTTTTATTTTTTACTCCCCTTGGAGGCTGGTGGAACCAGGTAATGCTTGCCCAGCGGGTTATAGTTATGACCAATAATGGTCCGATTGAGGGAATTATTGGCTCCAAACCTCCTCATGTTTTGGATGCTGAAGAGAAAAAGAAACCCGTTGAAATTAAAAAAATGTTTATCGATGTGGGGACGAAAAACAAAGAAGAAACTGAAAAACTGGGTATAAAACCCGGGGACCCGGTTATCCCCCACAGCGATTTTGTAGAAATGGCTAATGGGGATTCCCTAATGACCAAAGCCTGGGATGACCGGGTAGGGTGTGCACTTTTTATGCAGGTAATTGAAGAACTTAACAGGAAAAAACATCCCAATGTAATTTATGGTGTGGGCTCGGTTCAGGAAGAGGTAGGGCTCCGCGGAGCGCAAACCAGCTCCCAGTTGATTGAACCGGATATTGGCTTTGCTCTGGAGGTGGGAATCGCCGGTGATATGCCGGGGATGACCGAACAGCAAGCCCAGGAAAAACTGGGAGAAGGTCCGGTAGTCTTTATGCTGGATAGATCTTTAATCCCCAATACACGGTTACGAGATTTTGTAATTGAAACTGCCCGGGAGAAAGAAATTCCCTACCAGGTTGATTTTATGGAAGGTGGAGGCACCGATGCAGGAAAAATCCACCTGGTTGGAAGCGGGGTTCCTTCGCTTGTACTTGCTGTTCCGGCCCGTTATATTCACAGCCATTACAGCATAATCAGCAAAAAAGATTATGAAAATACTTTGAAATTATTAGTGGAAGTGATTACCCGGCTGGACAAAAAAACCGTAGAAAAATTTACTTCCTTTTAATATCCAAAGCAGAATTAGAGGAGGGATCTTTTTGATGAACCCTGCCAATTTACTAACCAGCCTGCGCCTGGTTTTAATTCCCGTTATAGTATATGTGCTCCTGGCCGAAGTTGGAAATTACCGGTTAATTGCGGGGATCCTCTTTCTGCTCTCCGCTTTAACTGATTTTTTTGATGGGATCATAGCCAGAAAATTAGATATTGTAACTGATTTGGGGAGAATTCTTGATCCCATTGCAGATAAACTTACTCTTATAGCTATTTTTCTCACTCTTTTGTTTAAAGGAGTTATTCCATTCCCCGCGGGAATTATCATAATTATCCGGGAAGCTGCACTATTTATTGTTTCTTCCGTATTATACCTGGCAGGAAAAGATATGATCCACCCCACGACCTTTGGGAAATCAACTTCTTTTTTCCTGTATGTCGTCGTGGTAATTAATATATTTGATTTTTTTGGGATTGGGTCCATCCTGATCTGGATTGGAGCTCTTCTTGCCGTGCTTTCCGCCCTTGATTATTTCCGAATAACAATAAAAAAGCTTCGCCAACCTTCTTAAAGGTGGGGAAGCTTTTTTTTAATCCCTAGAAGGAAAAAATTGGAAATTATAGAATATATTTAAAAAGTAAAAACTTAAAGACTTTTATGTTTGAAGGGCTTCCGGTTGACCAGGAAAGAGATTAGGAGGGGATCTCTAAACTGGTTAAAATGGAAAAGGGAAGCCCTTCATTTTGTAAAAAAAGAACCCCTTTTGCAAGGGGCTTAGAAAGGAGGATTGATAAGGAGGAATTAAAAATAAAAAAACAAAAAGCCAATTTCTCAGCCGAGAGAAAAAGGCCAAAATCCTTATTCTCCGGAAGCCCGACTATCCTAGCCCATGCCTTAGACTCGTGGCTTTGCGTCCCTGCCTTTCGGCAAGTTTGCCATTATCAGAGGGTAATTCTTAAAAGCCATTATAGCATAAATTTGGAGGAAGGGTCAATAAAATAAGGATATTTCCTGGAGAAAATGACAAAAAAGGATGGACTGAAGGGATTGTTAGCAAAAAAATAGAAGTTTAGTAAAAAGAAATGTAAATGGGGGAAATAAATATGAGCCTGAAAATTAAAAATGTTGAATTCCTTCATGGAGAAAATGGACTTTCAAAGGGAGATATTTTAATTGAAAATGGGAAGATAGTTGGGTTAAATAACGAAAAAGAACAAACTTCTTTTGTTCCCGAAAGGGAAATTGACGGTGAAAATTGCCTGGCCCTGCCGGGACTTGTAAATTGTCATACCCACGCCGGGATGGTATATACCAGGGGTTATGCTGATGATAAACCTTTGATGACCTGGCTTGAGGATTACATCTGGCCATTGGAGGCCAGGATAACTCCCGAAGATATTTACTGGGGAACTCTCCTGGCCATTTCTGAAATGCTGGCCTCGGGGACAACAACCTTTACCGACATGTATTTCGCCATGGACAAAGCTGGAGAAGCTGTTGAACAATCCGGAATCAGGGCAGTTTTAACCTGGGGGCTAATCGGTCTTCAGGACAATGCAATTGCCCAGCTGGAGAAAACAGTTGATTTCGCCCGGGAATGGAGAGGAAAAGCCAATGGTAGGATCTCTACCATGCTGGCTCCCCATGCTCCTTATACCTGTCCTCCATCCTTCATGGATAAGGTTTTGCAGAATGCAGGTCAAAATAACCTGCCCATTCATATCCATCTTGCCGAAACCCGGGAGGAAATGGAACAGATGGAAAAAGAATACGGGAAATCGCCAGTAAAATGGGCCTTCGATATTGGGGTTTTTGAACATAAAACACTTGCCGCTCATTGTGTCCATCTAAATGAAGAAGATATAGATATTTTAAAAGAAAAACAGGTAGGCGTTGCGTACAACCCCCAGAGCAATATGAAATTAGCGAGCGGAGTTGCCCCAATTGTAAAACTCCTGGAAAAAGGTATTAATGTTGGTTTTGGAACTGATGGCCCCGGAAGCAATAACTCCCTGGATATGTTCACCGAGATGAAAATGGGATCCTTTTTGCAAAAGGTTATCAGTAAAAAATCCCAGAATCTTCCGGCAGGAACCGTTATCAATCTGGCTACAACCGGGGGAGCCGAAATTATCGGGCTGGGTTCGGAAATTGGGAGTTTGCAAAAAGGTAAAAAAGCTGATATAATTCTTCTCAACCTTGATAAACCACACCTGACTCCGGTTTTTGATCCGCTGGCTCACGTGGTTTATAGCTGTCGCGGAAGTGATGTCCAGACTACAATTGTGGACGGCAGTATTCTTTATCATAAAGGGGAGTTTTATTCTTTAGATGTTGAAAAAGTTAAGTGGGAAATCAGAAAACGCACCGAGCGCCTTACAAAATCGAAAAAATGACGTTTGTTCTAAAAGGGTTTGCGGTTTTTTTAGCGAAGTTAAGAAGTACCAAAAAATAGTGAAGGGGGGAAGACTTCAATGAAAATATTTTGCTCTCAATGTGGTGCCGAAGTAAAGGAAAAAGATATTCTCGGCGTTGGAACCTTTGATCAAAATATAGGTAAATATGCCGGAACCACCTTTGTTACCTTTGAATGTTCATCGTGTCACCGCAAGGAATACCAGCTTTTGAGTCAAAACCCTTTCCAGAAGGGTCACCCCTCTGACATTTCCGAACACCCGGAGTTAACTCCCGAAGAAGTTATGCTTGCCCAAAGGCAATCGAACTTCGAGGCGGATGATTTGATTGATTTTCACTGCAGGATGGAAGAAATTTCAACTGTAAAAGAGTTTTTGACTGTATGTTCGCTTCAGCGGAAAGCTCTGGTTGAAGACCAGGGGCAGATGATTAGACAACCCCAGGATGTTTACAACCTGTTTCAGAAATACAATGATCCTGATAAACAGAGGTTAATGATCTTCCTTGTGGA
>PWGV01000015.1 GCA_003554585.1 Halobacteroidaceae bacterium
CAACTTCAGGATCAAGGTTATTAAGCAGCATGCGCAGGGCAGCTTCCTGAATCCACCCTTTACAGCTCAGCTCTTTTCCCCTTGGAGCCCTGTACTCTTTTCCCATTTCCTTCACCCTCCTTTAAAAAACTACCTGTTTTTTATTTACAGGATTGCAATTGCAATTGAAAAAATTCAATCAGTTCCAAGGCTTACTTTGCAGTACCCATGGAAATTTTTGGGGTAATCGGCCTCAGGTTGTTTTTTCTCTCCCGGTGTTTCATGGAATTTTTTGTTTGCCAGTTAATCTTTTTTTAATATTCTACTCCAAACCACACCCGGCTTCCTCCAAAATTTGCAGAATATTTCCTTCTTTGAGCAACTCAGAAACCACCTGAATTTCAAAAGAAGGTTGCCTATCGTTATTTAGGTGCGGAATCTTCTCCCTGAGATAATTATACATCTTTTCCGTTCCCCGACCAAGTTTGCTAATGCCAGCCAGTTCAACTGCCTGGCAGGCGCAAAGAGCTTCAATCGCAAGAATACCCGCAAGATTGGAATTAATCTGATCCATTTTTCTTGCAGCGATAGTTCCCATGCTGACGTGGTCTTCCTGGTTGGCCGAGGTTGGAATAGAATCAATGCTCGCCGGACCAGCAAGCACCTTATTTTCCGAAACCAGGGAGGCGGCGGTATATTGGACTACCATGTAACCTGAATTTAACCCGCTATTTTCAACGAGAAATGGTGGCAACCCGCTTAAGGCGGGGTTAACAAGTCTTTCTGTTCTCCTCTCAGAAAAATTTCCGATTTCCGCGAGAGCCATCCCGGCATAATCAAGGGGTAGGGCCAGAGGTTGACCGTGAAAGTTTCCACCCGATATTATTCGATCTTCTTCATGAAAAATCAAGGGGTTATCGGTTGCAGAATTAATCTCGCAAAGCAAAATCTCCCGCAGGTGTTCAAGAGCAGCCCTTGAAGCTCCATGAACCTGGGGAATACAGCGCAGGGTATAGGCATCCTGCACTTTATCTTCAATGTTGTCGGTTAAATTTTCACTGCCCTCTATCATTTTTCTGAGATTTTGCGCTACATTTTTTTGTCCCGGATGGGGACGGGCTCCCTGAATCAGGGGATCGAAAGCATCACCCAAACCCCGCAAACCTTCCCAGGAAAGGGCCGCGATAACATCAGCCTGCTGCATCAATCTCCAGCCCCTGGCCAAACCCAAAATGCCTAGACCGGCCATTACCTGGGTTCCGTTAATCAAAGCCAGCCCTTCTTTTGCTTTTAATTGGAGGGGCTTGAGTCCCGTTTTATCCATCGCTTCCCTGCTCGGCATAAACTGCCCCTGGAAGGTAACTTCTCCTTCACCAATTAAAGCCAGAGACATATGAGCCAGCGGGGCAAGATCTCCACTGGCTCCAACTGAACCCTGGGCGGGAATCCTGGGGTGGATTTTATGGTTTAGAAAATCAATAATTTGTTCAATGACAGCTGGTCTAATTCCAGAGTTTCCCCGGGCCAGTGCATTCGCCCGCAAAAGCATTACTCCCCGAACTGCAGTTTCTTCCAAATCCGGACCGAAACCCGCAGCATGGCTCAATAACAAATTACGCTGCAGGGAATCTGACTCATCGGGAGAAATGGATATCCGGCTCAAATGTCCAAATCCAGTGTTAATCCCGTAAATAACTTCGTCGCCTGCAAGGCGTTTTTCTAAGTATTCCCTATTTACCTGGACCCTTTTTTTGGCTTGCTGATCAAGTTTTGCCGTTTCTCCTTTTTCCATCACCAGAAGGGCTTTGTCAATCGTCAGGTTTAATCCATCAACATTGATCATCCACTTTCCCCCTTTACACGGATAACGGATAAAACAAAGAGGAGGATTACTCCCCCTCTTCCAAAACAGAAAAATATTCAATTAAACTCCGCCCGGCATCATTTGGCTTCATATCTAGGCTCCTTAACGCCGGTTTCCTCTTCTTCTTTTTCTTCAGCCCCATTTTCCAGGGGTGGGAGGCTTTCTCCCTTGATCAAAAGTTCCAGGTTTTCTGAAGTTAGCGTTTCTCTCTCTTTCAAAGCAGAAACTACCCTCTCGACAGTTTCTCTATTTTCCTCGAGGATGGAAGCTGCCCTTTGATAACTGCGTTCAATTATTCCCCTGATCTCCTGGTCAATTGCAGCTGCGACATCTTCGCTGTAGTTGCGATCCCGGGAAATATCTCTGCCCAAAAATACCTGTTCATCATTTTTGTGGCCCAGGGTTAAGGGCCCCAACCGCTGGCTCATCCCGTATTCAGTTACCATTGCTCGAGCCAACTTAGTTGCTCTCTCCAGGTCATCATGGGCACCGGTGCTGATATCTTCGAGGAAAATTGCTTCAGACGCCCTTCCACCTAGTAGAGCAGCAATTTTATCATAAAGTTCTTCTTTGGTCAGGAATTTTTTATCTTCTTCGGGAAGAGGTATGGTAAAACCTCCAGCCCGGCCCCTGGGAATGATGGAAACCTTGTGGGTCCTGTCTGCAAACTTAAGGAATTCGCCCAACAGGGCGTGACCGGCCTCGTGGTAGGCAACAATATTTTTGTCCCGGTCGCTAATAACTCTTTTCTTTTTCTCAGGACCGGCTATTACCCGGTCAACGGCATCATCAAATTCGGCCATTCCAATTTTCTTCTTTCCCCGACGGACAGCAAGAATAGCAGCCTCGTTGGTCAGATTTTCCAGATCGGCTCCTGTAAAGCCAGGAGTCCGCCGGGCCAGAACCCCCAGATTCACTTCATCTTCAAGGGGTTTTTTCTGGGCGTGAATCTCCATGATTGCCTTTCGGCCCAGGTAATCTGGAGAGTCCACCATAACCTGTCGGTCAAATCTTCCCGGACGCAATAATGCGGGGTCAAGAACGTCGGGACGGTTTGTAGCGGCAATAATGATAATTCCTTCATTGGGCTCAAACCCATCCATCTCTACGAGCAGCTGGTTTAAGGTCTGTTCTCTCTCATCATGACCTCCACCTAAACCCGCGCCCCGCTGTCGACCTACGGCATCAAGCTCATCAATAAAAACAATGCAGGGGGCACTGGTTTTTCCCTGTTCAAAAAGATCTCGTACCCGGGAAGCACCAACCCCTACGAACATTTCAACGAAATCAGAACCGGAGATAATAAAAAAGGGCACTCCTGCTTCCCCGGCAATTGCCCGGGCCAGAAGGGTTTTACCTGTTCCCGGTGGACCAACCAAAAGGATCCCTTTAGGAATTTCCGCTCCCATTTCGGCGAATTCCTGGGGGCGCTTCAAAAACTGCACTACTTCCGTTAATTCCTCTTTAACCTCTTCATAATTAGCCACATCGGCAAAAGTCTTTTTCTTCTTCCCGGTATCCTGGTTCAAACGGGCCTTACTTTTACCAAAAGACATTACCCGGTTGCCTCCACCCTGCATCCGGTTCAGGAAAAAGAGAAAAACTCCGAAAATTAATATAGTAGGCAGAAGGTAACCTAAAAATCCCAGCCACCAGGCCGGGCTATCTTCCGGTTCGGTTACCATTTCTACATTATTGGCTTCTAAGCGGCTCATCAGGTCCCCCATTACTCCGGCGGGAACAGATACTTCAAATGGCCTTTCTTCAACTTCTCCTTCCAGCCTATTTTCCCCAATTATCTTAACTCTTTGAATTTCTCCCTGCTCTACCTTTTGTAAAAAGGCAGAATAAGTTAATTCTATTTCACCCGGAGCCTCGGGCTGCATAAAATATTGGGCGAGTAGGATGGATAAAATTATTACGATGAGATAAAAACCTATATTGCGGGTAAAGGTGTTCAATTCTCATCCTCCCCTCAGAGGATTTTCACGCAAAGTATTATACCACATATGTTGGTTTTAGGCAAACAGGCTCAACTAACTGTAGGCTTCGGGTTTTAGCACTGCGATAAAAGGTAGATTCCTATACTTCTGTGCGTAATCAAGACCATATCCAACAACAAATTCGTCAGGAATCTCGAACCCATTGTAATCAATTTTAACCTGTTTGGTAACCCGGCGTTCGGGTTTGTCTAAAAGAGTAACGATCTTTACAGAAGCAGGTTTGCGAGTCTGTAAAACATCAACTACGTATTTTAAGGTTTGCCCTGTATCAATGATATCTTCCACAATCAGGACATGCTGCCCTTCAATGTTCTCTTCCAGGTCTTTAATTATCCGCACAACCCCGCTTGACTCAGTGCCTGCACCATAACTGGAAACATCCATAAAATCGAAAGTCACCTGCCGATCAATTGACCGGGCCAGGTCAGCAAGAAAAACAACTGCTCCCCGTAAAATACAGATTAAAACCAAATCACCCTCGGATCCATAATCTCTGCTTATCTGCTGGCCGAGTTCCCGGACCCTTTTTTGGATTTCCTCTTCAGCAAACAGGATTTCCTTAAAATCTTGATCCATTATTCTCTTCCTCCAATCCCTCACATTTAATTTCAACCAGGTTTTTACTTTTGGGTTCAACCCGGTATTTTTCGCTTACCCGACAGCCCACGACCCAGACAATATTTCCGTCCCGGGAAACCAGGAGGGGAATCAAACGGCGCCGCCAGCGGTCGATCTTACTGTTAATAAAAAAGTCTTTTAATTTCTTCTGGCCGGGAGATCCGAGGGGCCAGAACCGATCACCCGGTCTCCTGCTCCGAACCATCAGGGTTTTCCCAATTTTATCTCCATCAACAATAATCCTATTTTTGTTAACTCTATCCCAGCGGACCTGATCCACAATTTCAGCAGAAATGACAACTCCGGCTTCTGGTACCTTGATTTCCCCTGGAATGGGAAGGTAATAACAGTAATCCTCTTCGAATCGCTCTTTTCTTGCAGGAAAAAAATAAAGCTTGCGATAGCCTTTTTCAACGGTCAGCCCGGGAAGGTCCAGCCTGCTTCCAGTCTGGCCGATCCGCAATAAAACATCCAGGAGGTCAAGGTGCTCAAAATAAAAAGACTTTTCTTGCGCTATTTTCCGACATGCTCCCAGGAGAACCCTTTTGCGCAGGGAAACGGGAAGGTTAAAAAGCCACCTTAGCTCCAGGCTGGCTTCACGGGACAGCCAATTCTTTTCCAGTTCCTTTTCTGCCATTTCCTCCAGGAAAAAACTATCTTCCTGGAGGTTCTTCGCTGTTCGCCAGAGGGACTCCTGCAATTTGGGGTTGAATTCCTTTTCCAACCAGGGAATAACTTCCAGACGAATTTTATTTCGCCGGTACTTGGTGGAAAGATTGCTCGGGTCCTCCATAATCTTTAGTTCCCAGGCCTGGCAGTATTTCTCAATTTCCTCTCTCCAGATATCAAGCAGGGGATGAATTATTTTCCCCTGCCCCCAATAGGGAATGCCTGCAAGACCACCTATTCCGGTGCCTCTGATTAAATTTAGAAATAAGGTTTCTGCCTGATCATTGGCCTGATGGCCTAGAGCAATCCGATCCACACTTCTTTCTACACCTGTTCTTTCCAGGAGCCGCATTCTTTCTTGTCTGGCTACCTCCTGTAAAGATCCTCTTTTTTCCTCGTGGAGGGCTTTAATGTCTGTTTTTAGGCAATGACAGGGAATTCCTTTTCCCCTGACCATCTCGCAGATCTCCCGGGCTTGCTCAGAGGATTCTTCCCGCAATCTATGGTCCAGGTGGAAAACTTCGATTTCCAATCGCCACTCGTCCTTTATACGAAATAAAAGGTGGAAAAGGGCAAGGGAATCCGCCCCGCCCGAGAGGCTGACCAGGATTTTATGGCCGGGGGAAAAAAGGGAGTATTTTTTTACGGTTTCCAAAAAAGTTGGCAAGAGATCCAACGTCGTACCCCCTCCCATACTTATTTTCCCTATTCCACATTTCCCCTTTATTTCCCTCCCTTGGTTTAATAAATATAGGCAAAACTATTAAGCATAACGCAAGAATTATCGAAAAGAAAAAAAAGAGGGAAACCCTCTTTTTTGGTCAATATTGGTGGCGGCGCAGGGATTTGAACCCCGGACTCTGCGGGTATGAACCGCATGCTCTCGCCAACTGAGCTACACCGCCTTGGTAGCGGGGGTTGGATTTGAACCAACGACCTCCGG
>PWGV01000093.1 GCA_003554585.1 Halobacteroidaceae bacterium
CCCCCATTTAAAATTTTTTCGCCTTTCGTCTGGAAAATCCTGCACAAAAAAGAGAACACCAGAGGTGCTCTCTTTGTAATACCTATTCCTCTTCTCCCACCGCGAAGCGAGCGAAGCGGTTAACCACGATATTCTCTCCAAGTTGGGCGATACTTTCCATGATCAGATCTTTAACGGTTTGATCATTATCCCTGATATATGGTTGTTCCATAAGGCATCTGGCTTCGAAGAATTTTTCCAGCCGGCCCTCAACCATTTTCTCCACAACATGTTCGGGTTTATTTTCTGCCAGGGCCTGCTGCCTGAGGATTTTCTTTTCCTTTTCCACTTCTTCTGCGGGAACATGTTCTCGAGAAACATATTCTGGCTGGCTGGCAGCCACCTGCATCGCCAGGTTATGGACCAGTTCTTTAAAATGGTCAGTTTTAGCGACAAAATCAGTTTCACAGTTAACTTCAATCAGAACGCCAATTTTGCCACCCATGTGAATATAGGAGCCAACAATTCCTTCAGCGGCAGTTCGGCCAGCTTTTTTAGATGCAGCAGCAATGCCTTTTTCCCGGAGGTATTCAACTGCCTTATCAATATCGCCACCGGTTTCCTGCAAGGCTTTTTTGCAATCCATTACGCCTGCACCGGTTTTCTGGCGAAGAGTTTTTACATTCTCCATGCTTATAGACACGTTTTCCCCTCCTTTATTCGGCCTTTTTTTCTTCTTCTTCTTTTTCGGAAGGTTTTTCTTTTAAGTCTTCGAGGTTCTTAACAGGTTCTTCAGCAACTTCTTTTTTTTCTTCGGCCTGATCTTCTTCCGGATCGGGCATTTCAGCTTCCTGCCCCTGATTTCCTTCCAGGACTGCCTCTGCCATCACTCCGGTCAGAAGCTTAACAGCCCGGATTGCATCATCATTACCAGGAATAATATAATCAATTATGTCGGGATCACAGTTGGTATCCACTATAGCTACTACTGGTATTCCCAACTTGTTGGCTTCTGCAACTGCAATGCTTTCCTTGCGAGGATCAACCACGTATACCGCACCCGGCAATCTCTTCATATGCCGAATACCACCAAGAAAGCGGTTCAAACGTTCTTTTTCTTTTTGCAACTGGATTACTTCTTTTTTGGGAAGGACTTCGAACAACCCTTCTTCTTCCATCTTTTCCAATTCTTCAAGCCTTTTGACCCGACGGTTAATTGTCTGGAAATTGGTGAGCATACCTCCCAGCCAGCGCTGGTTAACATAGGGCATCCCACACCTTTCCGCTTCTTTTTTCACCGTTTCCTGGGCCTGTTTTTTGGTCCCTACAAAAAGAATTTCTTTGCCATCCATGGCCAGATCGCGGACAAAATTGTAGGCGACCTCAACCATTTTTACAGTTTGCTGCAGGTCAACGATGTAAATCCCGTTACGTTCAGTAAAGATGTAAGGCTTCATTTTGGGATTCCACCGCCTGGTTTGATGTCCGAAGTGGACACCCGATTCCAGAAGTTGTTTCATTGTTACCACTGCCATTTTTCATTTTCCTCCTCTCGGTTTTTCCTCTGATCCGGTCATCCTCATCTTAGGGAACCCTCGCAGGCACCACCCTTGGAGTTGCGGATCATGTGTTATTAACCATTAGGTAGTATACCACAGCGCGGCTGAATAATCAATAGAATTAAAGGGGTTTAAATAATTTTCTCTCCCTCATGGAAGGTTTTAATAATCAATTCTCCGGATTCCGGGGAAAATTTAATTGTACGGCCGGATTTCCCCCCCGCAATCTATCCCCTTGAGGGAAATTTTCTTTTCCTTCAGGATTTCCCTGACTTTTTCTGTATTGCGTTCTCCAATACGCCCGATGTCGTTATCGGTATCAAAGGAGAACATGTGGGCTCCCCCTGTTATTTTAGCCCACAACCGATTGGGTTTTGCTCCCCCTTGGCATAAGTCCTCAATTAGTTTGGGAATAGCAGTATCGGCAGATTTGCCGAGTTTATCAGGGGAATTACCATTCCTTCCTGCTTCGGGCAAAATAATATGGGCAAGTCCCCCCATTTTCTTTTTCGCATCATAAAGAATGAGCCCGAAACAGGACCCGAGGCCCGTGCAGCCCAGAAAATCAGGAGATCCGGAAATTTTTAATTCACCCATTCGGACCTGGATCAGCCTGCTCATCGCTTTCAGCTCCAATTGCCTCGAGAATCTTTTCCAGGCTTCCCGGCTCGGGAACCAGGAAAAATTTACTGAAAATTTTATTATCGCCTTCATAAAAGGATGTTTCCAGGAACAAGGCCCTGTCGCCAAATTGTCCTTCATGAGCAGCAATAGAACCCAGAACTGCTCCCGCCACGTCCAGGACAAAGCTCGGCAAAGACTGGACACAGTTAAAGCCGGTCATTTTATTAATAGAATTCAAAAAAGAACCCGACAGAATATTGGCTATTTCCTGGATTGCTGATTGTTCCATTTCTCCGCTGATATCCTCAGGCTCATAACCCAAAGCTAAAGTCAATAGCCGGTACGTGCTTTGCTCATCCACCAGATAAACAATTTTTCCCGGAGCTTCGCCCACCATTCTAAGTAAAACGCAACCTACCAGGCGTTCTTCCCCTCCCATAATTTCAGGGATTTCCTCCAGGGAAAGAACCCTGGCGGCAGGAACTTCCATTTTAATCTCTCGTTTTAGAAACTGGGCAAGTGCCGTAGCGGAATTCCCCGCACCAATATTGCCCACTTCCCGCAAAGCATCAATTTGAAATGGGGTAAGCCGGCTAATTAGATCTGACATTAATAAAACCCTCTCGCTGCGGTTAAAGGTCTATTTTTCTAATTTCCTCCATGAGGAACTCATTGAGAATCTTGATGTAAGTCCCTTTCATGCCCAGGGAGCGAGATTCAATTACTCCAGCACTTTCAAACTTCCGCAGGGCGTTAACAATAACTGAGCGGGTTATCCCGGCCCGGTCAGCAATTTTACTGGCCACAATCAACCCTTCTTCTTCATCCAATTCGGCAAAGATGTGTTCAACAGCTTCAATTTCCGAGAAAGAGAGGCTTTCCAGGGCCATGTGCACAGCAGCTTTTTTCCGGGCTTTTTCTTCCATTTTTTCACTTCGGGAACGCAATATTTCCATACCCACAACTGCAGCAGCGTATTCAGCTAAAATTAAATCTCCCGGGCCAAATTCATTTTTAAACCTGGCCATAATCAATGTTCCCAGGCGTACTCCGCCCCCTTTTACCGGGACGATAGTTGTCAGCTTTGTGGAAAAAAGGCAGTCGCCCTTGAACTCAAAAACACATTTTCCATTTTCCTGTTCAATGTTTGCCTTGGTTTCATTTATGGAAACCAACTTGTTATTAAAATCTTCCGGAAAGTGTTTCTTTTCCAGGACCTCTTCAACCATAATCTCACATTCAAACTGATCAAGGAGATTATAGCCAAGTAATTTCCCTTTCTTGCTGACTACATAAATATTTGCCTGCAGTGCTTCGCTCAGTACCTGGGCCATTTCTGAAAAGTTTACTGGTTTTCCGGCCCCACCCAGAATTAGGTTATTTATTCGCCGGGTTTTTTGGAGTAGATCTTCCAAAATCCTCGACCTCCTTTTATTTATAATATATATCGGCTTAAATCCTTGTCCTTTATAATACCTTCAAGCTGCTCCTTGACAAAAGTTTCATCAATTTCTATTTTTTCCCCTTTCAATTCCGGGGCCCGGAAAGAAATATCTTCAAGGAGTTTTTCCAAGACTGTGTGCAGCCGTCTGGCTCCAATATTTTCCATCTGTTCATTAGCCAGCCGGGCAATCCGGGCCAGTTCTGCTATTCCTGATTTGGCAAATTCAATTTCAACTTCCTCTGCATTCAAGAGAGCCACATACTGCTTGATCAGAGCATTCTGCGGTTCAGTCAGTATCTGGCGGAAATCTTCCTCGCTCAGGCTTTCCAGTTCCACCCTGATAGGGAACCGCCCCTGCAGTTCAGGAATTAAATCGGCAGGTTTGGCCATGTGGAAAGCTCCCGCAGCGATAAAGAGGATGTGGTCTGTTTTAACCGGCCCGTGTTTTGTAATCACAGTGGAACCTTCAACAATCGGAAGAATATCCCTCTGCACACCCTCCCGGGAAACATCGGGTCCTTGGCTATTCTCTTTTCCCGCAATTTTGTCAATTTCATCAAGGAAAATTATCCCGCTCTGTTCCACTCTCTCCTTGGCTTCTTCGGTTACTTCGTCCATATCAATAAGCTTCTGTGCTTCCTGTTGTTTTAATATCTCCCGGGCCTGTTCAATACTAACTCTTCTTTTCTTCTTTTTTTTGGGAAACATGCCTCCGAAAAGATCCTGCATGTTGATCCCCATTTCTTCAACACCCTGGCCAGAAAAAATTTCCAGCATGGGAGAATGACTGGATTCAACCTCAATTTCAATCACGTGCTCTTCCAGTTCACCCGAGCGGAGTTTTTCTCTTAATCTTTCTCTCCGGGAACGAAGCCTTTCCTGGGCTTCGCTTTCTTCCTTGTCTTCATCCCCATTATCTTCCCCGGAAGAAGTTAGAAAAAGGTTAAAGGGATTGCTTGTTTTTTTCTTGGCAGGCATCAGGTAATCCATTAGCCTATCTTCGACCAGTTCTTCCGCCTTGTCTTCCACTTCTCTCATCTTTTCCTGTTTTTCCATCTGGATTGCGTTTTCCACCAGGTCGCGAATCATGGATTCGACATCCCGGCCTACATAACCAACTTCAGTAAATTTGCTTACCTCCACCTTGATAAATGGAGCACGAACCAGGCGGGCTAACCTGCGGGCGATTTCGGTTTTTCCCACACCGGTTGGGCCAATCATCAAAATATTCTTGGGCAAAATTTCTTCCCGCAGTTCATCTTCCAGTAATCGGCGGCGGTACCGGTTACGAAGAGCAATTGCAACGGCCTTTTTGGCCTGGTTCTGCCCAATAATATATTTATCAAGTTCATTTACAGTTTGTCGAGGAGTTAAATCTTCCAACTTCAGGCCTCCTTTTTAATTCACAACTTCAACCCGGATCTGATCATTAGTATAAATACAAATATCAGAAGCAATTTTCATTGCTTCCCGGGCAATTTCCTCTGCTTCTAAACCCGTATGGCCAATTAAGGCCCGGGCTGCAGCCAGGGCATAGGCTCCTCCCGAGCCAATTGCAGCGATGTCATCATCTGGTTCGATAACATCGCCGGTGCCCGAGATGACAAACATCTCCTCCCGGTCAGCAACAATTAACAATGCTTCAAGCCGGCGAAGCATCCTGTCCGTTCTCCACTCCTTGGCCAGTTCTACAGCAGCCCGTTTTAGATTCCCCTGATAACTTTCGAGTTTCCCCTCAAACTTCTCAAAAAGGGTGAAAGCATCTGCCGATGCTCCTGCAAAACCCGCGACCACCTTCCCTTCATAGAACCGCCTGACTTTATTTGCTCCCTTTTTCATTATCGTGTTTCCCATCGAAACCTGCCCGTCACCAGCGATGGCCAGGCTTCCATTTTTTCTTACTGCCAGAATGGTTGTCGCTTTCATCGAAATGGCCTCCATTAATTATTTTCCCCCCGGATGCTCAGAAAAGGGTCCTAAAAGGTCAAATCTATCAATAAACCCCCCTAAAGCTTCCCGGGCAATAACCACCTGTTTTTCTCTTCGTTCTTCTTTCTTTTTAATCCTCTTTTCTGGTTGAGGCAAAAGCCCAAAATTCATATTTATAGGCTGAAAATTTTTATTTGGGGTCGTAATATAATCGATTAAACTCCCCAGAGCTGTTTCTCGCGGAGGGATAAGGGGTTCTTGCCCCCGGGCCAAAAGAAAAGCATTAATACCCGCCCACAGACCCGTTATTGCCGATTCCAGGTAACCTTCAACACCGGTAAGCTGACCGGCACAAAAAACATTGGGCCGGGCCTTTAGCTGCAGTGTGGGTTGCATTGCCGAAGGGGAATCAATAAAAATATTGCGGTGCATTACCCCAAACCTGGCAAATTCGGCATTTCCAAGGCCAGGGATCATCCGAAAAACCCTTTTCTGTTCGGACCATTTGAGCCGGGTTTGAAAACCCACCAGATTAAAAAGTGTTCCTTCTTTATTATCACGCCGGAGTTGAACTACCGCAAAAGGCCTTTTTCCCTCCCGGTCCTTTAAACCAACCGGTTTTAATGGGCCAAAAGCAAGGGTTTTATACCCTTTTTTAGCCAGGTTTTCTAAGGGCATGCACCCGGAAAAAAGTTTTTTTTCTTCGAATCCATGCAGGGGCACTACTTCTGCTTGGATCAGTTCATTGTAAAAATCTTGGTACTGTTCTTCGGTCAGGGGGCAGTTAATATAATCAATGCTCTGTTCTTCATAACGGGCCCCGTAAAAAGCAATATCCATATCTATGGTATCTGAATAAACTAAAGGGGCAGCGGCGTCAAAAAAATAAAGGCTTTGCTGCCCTGTTAATTCCTGCAGTTTTTGGGTTAATGGCTCTGACGTAAGAGGACCAGTAGCCACAATGGTTATATTATTTGAAGAAATTTCAGTAACTTCTTCCCGGCAAATTTCCACCAGGGGGTGTTCTTCCAGGCGGCGGGTAATTTCCAGGGGGAATTTTTGCCGATCCACGGCAAGAGCATTACCTGCTGGAACCCGGGTTTTGCGGGCCACCTCTAACAGCAGGGAATTGAATTTTTCCAGTTCAAGTTTTAAAACCCCTCCGCCGGTGCTTGTTTTTTCTGAACCCAGGGAGTTGCTGCAAACAAGTTCTCCCAGATAAGAGGTGTGATGAGCAGGGGTGTTTTTTTGCGGGCGCATCTCGTAAAGTCTGACTGGTTCGCCCCGGCAGGCAAGCTGCCATGCAGCTTCCGCTCCAGCAAGCCCCCCTCCTATTATTTCAATCTTTGCCACCTTTATCCTCTCCCTGAACATAATCACATTCTTCCCGGGCACAAACTTTTTTTACACCTTTTTTATTTCTTTTTTCCAGCAAAAAGGCTCCGCACCTGGGACAATTTTCCGCCAGGGGACGGGACCAGGTAACATAATCACAATCAGGAAACTGATCGCAACCGTAAAAAGTTCTTCCCTTTTTACTACGTCGCTGGACAATTTTCCCTTCACCACATTTAAAACAATCAATGTCCTCCAGGATCATGTAGGGCTTGGTATTGCGACATTCGGGAAACCTGGGACAGGCCAGAAATTTTCCGAATCTTCCATGCTTGATAACCATTTTGGCTCCGCACTTTTCACATTCGATATCGGTTTCTTCATCTTCAATATCAACTTCCTGCATTTGCTCCTGGGCTTTTTCCAGCTTAACTTTAAAGTCCTCATAAAAATCCTGCAAAATTTTAACCCAGTCTTCCTGGTTTTCTTCTACTTTATCCAGTTTTTCTTCCATCTGAGCGGTGAAATGGACTTCAGTTATTTCCGGGAAAAAGGAAACCAGGAGATCATTGACTTTAAATCCCAGCTCCGTGGGCTTAAAACGGCGTTCTTCACTAACAATATAACCCCTTTGCTGGATTGTGCTAACAATTGGGGCATAAGTGGAGGGTCGCCCAATTCCCTTTGCTTCAAGCTCTTTGACCAGGGTTCCCTCTGTAAAGCGCGGGGGTGGCTGGGTAAAGTGCTGCTCTTCCCCCAGCTTATTTAATTTTGCTTCCTCCCCTTCTTTTAATTCCGGGAGAATATTCTCTTCAATATTTTCAGCACCGAGAACTTTTAAAAACCCGGGAAAGATAACCTGAGACCCGTTGGCCCTAAAAACAAATTTTCCTCCCTGGACATCAACGTTTAGACCAAAAAATACAGCGGGTTCCATCTGGCTAGCAATAAATCGGTTCCAGATTAACCGGTACAGTTTAAACTGATCCTTATTCAAATAGGTTTTTGCATCTTCAGGGGTGAGGGTGGGGTCAGTAGGCCTGATTGCTTCATGAGCATCCTGGCTTCCCTTTTTTCCCCGGTACTGCTGGGCTTTAGCAGGAAGATACTTTTCCCCAAATTTTTCTTTAATTATCTTTCTGGCAGATTTTTGAGCAACAGGAGAAGTTCTGACTGAATCCGTCCGCATATAGGTTATGAGTCCTGTTTGCCCCCTGCCACCAATCTGCAAACCTTCATAAAGCTGTTGGGCCACAGCCATGGTTTTGCGGGCAGTAAAATTGAGGCGCTTAATGGCCTCCTGCTGGAGAGTACTGGTAATAAAAGGAGGCAGCGGCCGCCTTTTTCGCTTGCGTTCCTTGATTTTGGCAATTTTATATTCTTCTTTTTTAATTTCTCCAAGGAGTTTTTTGGCCTGTTCCTCGTTTTTTACCTTTACTCTCTTGCTATCAATGCGGAAAAGTCGGGCTTTAAAGTTCCCCTTGGGAGCCTTGAAATGCCCGGTTATGGTCCAGTACTCTTCTGGTTCAAATTTTTCTATTTCTCTTTCTCTCTCGCAGACCAATCGCACAGCCACAGTCTGGACCCTTCCTGCACTTAACCCTTTTTTTACCTTTTTCCAGAGGAGCGGGCTCAATTTATAACCTACAAGTCGGTCTAAAATGCGCCTGCCCTGCTGGGCATCAACCAGTTTCCCATCAATATCCCGGGGTTTTTCCATGGCTTTTTTCACTGCATCCTTGGTTATTTCATTAAAAACCACCCGGCATTTTTGATTGGGGATTGCAAGGGCACGTTTGAGGTGCCAGGAAATAGCCTCTCCCTCCCGGTCCGGGTCAGTTGCCAAAAAAACTTCATCAGCTTTTTGAGCCTCTTTTTTCAGGTGAGACAAAATTTTCCCTTTACCTCTGATTGTAATATAGTGGGGACGGAAATTGTTTCCGATATCCACTCCCAGCTTGCTTTTGGGAAGATCAATCAAATGGCCCATGGAAGCTTCAATAGAGTATTTTTTTCCCAAAAACCTCTTGAGAGTCCGGGCTTTGGCTGGAGATTCGACTATAACAAGCTTACTTGCCATCCTATCTCGTCCCTTCAGTTGATATAGAATTTGGCTTCCCGCATAAAGGGTTTGAATTCAGGAATTAAACGGGCCAGCATTGCCAGATCTTCCTCGGGTAAAACCTTCTGTAACCCCTGCCAAAGGACCGAAGAATCTATGGGTGGTTCCTGGTCATTGAACAGGGTCAAAAGCAAATATTCCCATTTTTGCAGGTCCAGTAAACCCGAGGTCTGAACCTGCAGGAGGACCCCCACAGCTTCCCTGGTTAATTGCATTTTCTCATCGGCTGTTAAAAGGCGAAGCCGGGAAGTTGATAGTTCCACTCCTGCCAGGGGAGTAAGGTCAATTACATTCTGCTGTTGCTGAGCAAAAATCAACTGGAATGCTGTATCAATATCTTCAAGGGGGTATCCTTCATCCAGAAGATATTGAATGAGTTCTTCTTTTTTGACGGAAATCTCTTCATCGGAAATTTTCTCCATCAAAATATTTAAAATTTGCGCCACATTATTATTCAAGAATACCCCTCCTTCCATACTAATATTATATTATAGGGGTTCGCGGAAAGTTTGTAAAGATAAGTTAGCTATCGTAAAAAATCAATTTCTCCCTTTACCCTTTTTAAATACCTGATCAGGGGGTAACCAAGTCCCAGGATAACAATAGCCTGGCTTATGGTTATGCTTATTGCTACCTCCCAGTAGGGCAGGTCAAAAAGGAGATGTAAATAGGCACTGACCAAAAATCCATTGAGCACAATAGGGCTGAGATAAGCCAGGAAATTTCTCCGAAAAAGGTAGGTTAAAAAGGCTGCCAGTAAAGAAATCAAACTTCCCAGGCCAATATCCACCAGACCAAGCCCACCAAAAATGTTGGCAATTAAAACCCCGGCAAATATTCCGGGGACGGCTTCAAAATAAAGTATTGGCAGAACAGTCAAAGCTTCTGCAACCCTGAGCTGAATGGGGCCAAAACTGATTGCCTGCAAAAGAAAGGTTATAACAATATAAAGAGCTGCAATTATTCCCGCCCGGGCAATTTTTTTAGTCAAAAAGGGTCCCTCCTTTTTGCCTTTTTGCTTCTCGTACAGGAGCAAAAGACAACCGATGAATAGGGGTCGGTCCCTTTAATTTTAAAGCTTCCAGGTGGTCCGGACTTCCATAGCCCTTGTTGTGGACCAACCCATAACCCGGGTAAACCGTATCCAGATAATCCATTATCCAGTCTCGCAGCACCTTGGCTACGATTGAAGCAGCGGCAATAGATAAGGATTTATAATCTCCGCCAATTATTGTAGACTGGTTGATCTCTAAATTTTTTATCCTTTGATTGCCGTCAATTAAAACCCCGTCAATGTTTTTGTTAATCCCGCCAATGGCCATTTCCATGGCTTTTAAAGAAGCCTTGCCGATATTCAAGCGGTCAATTTCCCCGGGCTCAACCAGCCCCAAACCTATGGAAATACTGAATTTATGAATCAGGCAAAACAATTCTTCTCTCTGGAACGAGGTCAATTCCTTGGAATCCTGTATACCATAAAGGGGGATTCGTTCAGGCAGGATAACTGCTGCCGCAACAACAGGTCCTGCGAGGGGTCCCCGGCCTACTTCATCCACCCCCACCAGGTACTCCCCATTTTCATCGCGGAATTTGCGGTCAAAGGCTTCCATTTCCCGAAAATTCTTTATTCTTTCCTGACGCTGGTCCATTTCCTTTTGAAGTTTTCTTCCCAGTTTCTGCACTCCCGCCCTGTCATCATCTAAAAGAGCCTGCAAAAGGTCCCGGGAATATACATTCTTTTCCATTATCGCTTTTTTTATCTGGGAGATGGTAAGGTCTTTTAGCAATTTTCTCCCTCCTCCCGGGGAGCATCTTCCAGGGTCACCCGGCCCAAAAACCCCTTCCTGAAATCCTGCAAAAGAAGAGATGCCGCTTTTTCCAGATAAATTGTTCCCCCCGGTTTAAAACAACCTCTTGCCCTGCCAACACCTTCCAAAACTTCCCAGGGCATTTGTCCCTCCAGAGAAAAACCATATCTTTCTTCAAAACCGGGAACAGGCATTTTAACGAGGAAACTTAAAAGTTCAGAAGCAACTTCCAGATTATCAAAAATTCCCTCGCGCAGTGCTCCAACCGAAGCAAGGATCAATCCGGTTTCCCGTCCCTGCTCTGGACCAGTAATTCCCGGGGTATCCAAAAGGGAAAGATCCTCACTCACCTTCAGCCACTGCTTGCCCCGGGTGGTTCCAGCCACATTCCCTGTTTTGGCCATTTTCCGGCCGGCCAGGGCGTTCAGGAGGGTCGATTTTCCCACATTGGGAATTCCTGCTACTATAATTCTCAGGGGCCTTCGACCCTTCTCCTTTTCTTCCCGGTCTTTTTTTATTTTTTTAGCCCTTTTCTCCATGAAATTCTTAAGCTCAGCCAATCCTTTTTTATTCGGAATATCAAGGGCAAAAACGGGGGTTCCCTTTGCCTGGAAGTATTCACACCACTTTTGAGTTTTCTTTTCATCCGCAAGGTCCCGTTTGGATAAAATAATTACTTTTTCCTGGTCCGTCAAATAACGGTCCAAATCATAGGGTCGGCTGGTGTGGGGAACCCTTGCATCTCTAACCTCCAGCAATAAGTCGATCAGGGCAATATTATTCCGTAGTTCTTTTTTGGTTTTTACCATAAGGCCTGGATACCAGTTGTTCATTCATCTACCCCCATAAACAAAGAGGGACAGAAGTCCCCCTTTGGATTAAAACCTTTTCTCTTTAACCCGGGCAGCACGCCCGACTCTCTTCCGCAGGTAGTAAAGCTTGGCCCGGTTGACATCGCCCCGGCGCACAACTTCAATTTTAGCTATATTGGGCGAATGAAGGGGAAAAGACCTTTCAACTCCAATTCCGTGGGATATTTTCCGCACGGTAAAGGTTTCCCTCATTCCGCCGCCCTTGCGTCGGAGAACAATCCCCTGGAAAACCTGAACCCTCTCCTTACCACCTTCAACGACGCGGACATGAACTTTAACTGTATCCCCGGGATTGAACTGGGGAAGGTTTTCTTTCATTTGTTTTTTTTCTACACGATCAACACTTTTCATTTCTGTCCTCCTTTCCGCCCAGACCTGGTTTTATTTCAGCCTCGATTTCAGCCATTAGTTCCCGGTCCTCGGGGGCCAGATTAACCCTTTTTAGTAGATCGGGACGTTTTAACATAGTCTGGCGCAGACTTTCCTTTTTTCTCCACCGAGCAATTTTTTTATGGTCCCCGCTCAAAAGGACTTTGGGGACACGATGTCCTTTGAATTCTTCCGGCCGCGTATAGTGGGGGTGGTCTAAAAGACCCTGGTAAAAAGAATCACCCACTACTGAATCTTCATCTCCCAAAACCTCGGGCAGCAGGCGAATAACGGCTTCCATTATTACCATCGCCGGGACCTCGCCCCCGTTCAAAACATAGTCCCCAATAGAAATTTCTTCATCAACAAGTTTTTCGCGAACCCTCTCATCAACACCTTCATAACGGCCACAGATCAGGACGAGATTTTTCAACTGGGCCAGTTCCCAGGCTTTTTCCTGATCAAAGGTACTTCCGTGAGGCGTAAGGAAAACTACCCGTTTGGGCTGGGGAAGTTCTTCAACTGCCCTCCAGATGGGTTCAGGTTTTAAAACCATTCCCGGGCCACCCCCGTAGGGGTAGTCATCAACCATCCGGTGCTTATCCAGAGCAAAATTCCGCAGGTCATGGGCCCGGATGTCGACGGCCTTCTTCTCCAGGGCTTTTTTTATGATCCCCAGCCGGAGGAAAGGATTAAAAAGTTCAGGAAAAATTGTTATTATATCAATCCGCATTTTTCCCCGCCTCCCGCAGACCGGGCAGAAGCTCAACCTCCATCCGCCGTCCGGAAATATCAACCTTTTTTACAACCTTTTTCAAGGCCGGAACAGGAATTTCCTGATCTTCTTTAACCACAAGGTAAACATCGTTTCCTGGCAGAGACAAGACCTCCGTTAATTCTCCGAGGTGTTCTCCTGTAACGGAAAAAACCTCGATTCCAATCAGGTCGAAGATGTAATACTCTCCCTGGGGCAGTTTTTTTCTCCAGGAAGCGGGGATTTTAAGGAGTTTGCCGCGCAGGGGCTCCGCTTCTTCAATAGAATCTATCCCCTTGATTTTCAAAAAAACAAAGTTTTGCTTCAAGCGGACCCCGCTAATTTCAAGTTCTTCCCAACCCGAAACCTCGGTAAAAACTCTTTCCAGCTCAAGAAACCTCTCTGGAAAACTGGTTAAAGCCTCAATTTTCAGCTCCCCTTTAATTCCCTGGGGTTTTAGAACTTTCCCCACAGCCAGGTAATCCATAACTACACCTCACTAAGGGAAAAAGATTTATTCCAGGATATCCACCTGGCTCCTTTTTCCCTCCCGGGCAGCCGAGGCTTTGGCCAAAGTTCGGATTGCCTTGGCAATTCTACCCTGTTTACCAATAACCTTGCCCATATCTTCCTCGGCGACTTTGATGCCAACCCGGATCATTTTGTCTTCTTCCTCAACCAATACTTCTACCTGTTCGGGATTATCTACAAGCGCACAGGCTATAAACCTGATTAATTCTTGCAAAGGAAGCCCTCCTTAACTATTTCTGCTGTTGAAATTTTTCCATTATACCGGCTTTGCGGAAAAGGGTCCGAACCGTGTCCGAAGGGCGGGCGCCTTTTGCCAGCCAGTCCAGGGCTTTTTCTTCTTCAATTTTTACTTCAGCGGGTTCCCGGGTAGGATTATAATAACCAAGTTCGTCGATAAAACGTCCATCCGGAGCCCTGCGAGAATCCGCTACCACCAACCGATAAAATGCATTCCTTTTTGCACCCATTCTTTTTAACCTGATTTTTACAGCCAAATCTTTCACCTCCGCTTGTTTTCTAAAAGGGGAAGGGGTTTTTCATCATGGAACTCTTCCCCGATTTTTGGAATCTCTTCATCATTTTTTTCATTTCCTTAAACTGCTTGAGCAGGCGGTTAACCTCCTGGGTAGAGGTTCCACTTCCCTGAGCAATCCTGCGCCGGCGGCTGCCATCAATAATTTCCGGTTCCTGACGTTCTTTTTTGGTCATAGAATTGATTATTGCCTCGGTGTAGACCAGCTGTTTTTCATCAACCTGGAGATTTTTTAGCATTTTCTTGTTGCCCATTCCGGGCAGCATGCCAATTATATCTTCCAGGGGACCCATTTCCCGAACCTGGTGGAGTTGTTCGAGGAAATCATCAAAGGTAAAGCTGGCTTCCCGGAGCTTTTGTTCCATTTTCTTGGCTTGTTCCCGGTCGTAGCTTGCTTCAGCCTTCTCAATTAACCCCAGGACATCGCCCATTCCCAGAATTCTGGAAGCAAGGCGGTCGGGGTGAAATGGTTCCAGGGCGTCAGCCTTTTCCCCAACCCCAACGAATTTAATTGGAGCATCGGTTACTGCCTTAATAGAAAGGGCCGCACCTCCCCGGGCATCACCATCCATTTTAGTCAGGATCACACCGGTTAAGCCCAGATCCCGGTTAAAACTCTCAGCAAGATTTACCGCGTCCTGACCAGTCATGGAATCGGCCACCAGGAGAATTTCTCCGGGCTCAATGTCTTTTTTCAGGCCTTTGAGCTCGGTCATCATTTCTTCATTAATATGCAGCCGACCTGCGGTATCAATAATGACCGGTTCAAAACCTTCGCGCCGGGCCTTGGAAAGAGCACCCCGGCAAATATCACGGGGGCTGGTTCCAGTTCCCAGCGAAAAAACTTCCAGGCCTGTCTGCTGGCCAAGAGTTTCCAGCTGGTCAATAGCAGCGGGACGATAAATATCAGCAGCAACCAGGAGCGGTTTTTTCCCATTTTTTCGCAGGTAATTGCCAAGTTTGGCTGTTGCTGTAGTTTTACCTGCGCCCTGCAAACCTACCAGCATGATCACGGGAATATCTCCAGTTAAATGGAGCTCTTCCCGTTCACTGCCCATTAGTTCGGTTAGCTCCTGCTGGACAATCTTCACAACCTGTTGGCCGGGGGTCAGGCTGGAAAGAACCTCTTCTCCCACAGCTTTCTCTTCAACCCTGGCCACGAAGTTTTTAACTACTTTGAAATTCACATCAGCCTCCAGCAGGGCCATTTTTACCTCCCGCAGGACTTCTTTTACGTCCCGGGGGGAAATTTTACCCTTGCTGCGCAGCTTTTGCATTGCTCCCTGCAGTTTTTCGGAAAGGTTGGCAAAAACCAAAGGTACCAATCCCCTCTCAAATTTTTTCCATCCGGTTTATCATTTCCAGCAATCCGTCACGTTCCTTGCACGAACAGTTTTCCAGGCCTTTTTTAATTTCTTCCAGGCCTTTTTTCAACTTGCGATCCCTTTTGACCAGGCCCATCCTTTCTTCATACTCCTGCAGGATTTTTTCCGCCCGGTGCAGGTGATCATAAACCGCCTGCCGGCTTATGGTAAGAGTTTCCCCAATTTCGCCCAGGGAAAGGTTCTCGAAATAATAAAGGCGGATAATTTCCCTTTGTTTCGGAGTAAGAAGCAAACCATAAAAATCAAAGAGATGGCCAATAAGGACCGTTTTCTCCAACATAAAACCACCTGCAGTCTGTTAAGGATAACAGCTTTACAGGTGATAGTATATTAAACCAAACTCCTTTTGTCAAGACCATTCTGGGGAAAAAAGCAATTTATTCGCTACCCTCGAGCAGTTGTTCAACAAAAAGTTCCGGTTCAAAAGGTTTTAAATCTTCCATGCCCTCTCCCAGTCCAAGTTTAAAAACTGGTAATTTTAGTTCCCGGGCCAGGGGAAAAACAATTCCACCTTTTGCGGTTCCATCCAGCTTGGTCAGGATTACTCCGTCAATAGTCAAAGAATCGTTAAAAGTCCTTCCCTGCTCCAGTGCGTTCTGGCCGTTGGTAGCGTCCAGGACCAGCAGGGTTTTCAGGTTGCACTCTTCCTTACCCAGGACCCTTTTGATTTTCTTGAGTTCCTCCATCAGGTTTTTCTCTGTATGCAGCCTGCCTGCAGTGTCAATCAGCAGGAGATTCTTGCCGCGGGCCCGGGCCGCCTCGCGGGCGTCATAGCACACTGCAGCCGGATCAGAACCGGGGCTCTGGGCTATAATGGGGACGTTAAGCCGATTTCCCCAGACTTTTAACTGTTCTATTGCTGCAGCCCGAAAAGTATCTCCGGCCACGAGAAGAGGAGCAAAACCTTCGTCTTTATAATAATGGGCAAGTTTGGCCAGGGAAGTTGTTTTTCCCGAACCATTTACACCAACAATCAGCAGGATATTCAACTGGTCCTGGTTCAGTTCGAGCTTACTAACCTGGAGAAATCCCGAAAGGAGTCGTTTGAATTCAGCAAAAAGCTCTTCCCCCTCCAGATTTTTTTCTTTCTGCTGCTGGCGGAGTTCTTCGATTAATTCCATTGTAGTGTTAACTCCAACATCTCCCTGGATTAAAAGTTCCTCCAGTTGTTCGTAAAAATCCTCGTCCACCTTGCCCCGGAAGAGGCCAACAGTATTTTTCCAAATGCCCTGGCGTGTTTTGGCCAGCCCCGATTTTAATTTATCTATAAGGCTCATGGGAGTACCCTCCTTAACCTATTATTTTTTTCCCTGGAAATCCCAACCTATTTTCAGTTGCAGGTAAATTTCTATCTTACCGCGGAAGCCTCCTTGCCTGAAAAAATGGTGTTTCCTGATCACCTTTTCCAGGACCTCAAGAGCAGGAACTGCTCCTGGAAACCTTACTGGGGATAATATTTTCCACCAGAAAGCATTCCTCCTGCAGGCGACGTTTCCGCTGTTGAAAACCAAATATGGAACCAAAAATTAACCAAAGACCGGGAGGGAAAACCGGTCTTGGGAATTTTCTCCTCTTTTTAGGTTAGGCTTTTCAACTGGCCTTTTCCTTCAACCGGTAGGATATTATTTTAGAAATTCCTTCCTCTTCCATGGTTATCCCATATATGGTATTGGCTTCCGCAATTGTTCTTTTGCGGTGGGTGATAATTATAAATTGAGATAGCTCATTGATGTCCGAGAGGAAGGAGATAAACCGATCCACATTGGCATCGTCCAGGGGGGCATCAATTTCGTCGAGGACGTAAAATGGACAGGGTTTTACCTTCATCAGGGCAAAAAGAAGGGCAATAGCGGTCAGGGCTTTTTCTCCACCGGACATGAGAGATAATTTCTGCAATTTTTTCCCCGGGGGCTGAGCCACAACCTCAACACCAGTTTCCAGGAGTTCCTCCTCATTGGAAAGGTAGAGGTGAGCTTTGCCCCCCTGGAATAGTTTGCTGAAAACATCTTCAAATTCCCGACTGACCCTTTTAAAGGTTGCCAGGAATTTCTTTGCCATGGTCCGGTCAATGCCTTCTATAATCCGGTTCAAAGTATCCTGGGCTTCCCTTAAATCCCTGTGTTGTTCCCGCATGAAATTCAAGCGTTTCTCCAGGGCTTCGTATTCTTCTATTGCCCCCAGGTTTACAGGGCCCATTTTTTCCTTTTTATTTTTTAATTCTTTAATTTCACTATCCGCCCCGCGCAGATCCAGTTTTTCATCGGCATGTTTTTGCGCGTTTTCAATATTCAGGTTATACTCCCGGTCAAGCCAGTCCACAATTTTCTCCCGTTCTCCTTCCAGCCTTGTTTCTTCGAGCTGAAGGCCGTGGAGTTTTTTATCTTCTTTTTCCAGAACTTCCCCCAGCGTTTCCAGTTCATTCTGCAACTGGCTTTCCTTCTCTTCAAGTTCTAATTTTTGGGTTTCTGATTCCTGCAGTTGAACCTCTTTTGCAATTTTTTCTTCGCGGAAGGAGGTTTTTTGTTCTTTCCAGTTTTCAATATTATCCTCCAGTTGAGAAATTGATTTTTCCAGGGCCTGTTTTTGTTCTTCCTTTTCCTGCTGCTCTGCGTTTATTTCTTCAACTTCTTCCCGGTTTTTTTCCAGTCTTTGCCGGAGGTGATTATAGTGCTGGCGGGTTTCCGCCATTTCCACCCTCAGGTCCATTACCGAATTCTGATGTTCGCCCCGTTTTAAATCCAGTTCCTCCAGTTCTCGTTCCAATTTATTCAGGCCACTTCTTTTCTCCTGGACCTCTTCCTGCCATGACTTTATGGTTTCCTGCTTATTCTCAACTGATTGTTTTACCTTTTTTAATTCTTTTGCCAGCTGGTTAAGGCGTTTTTCCTGCTCTTCCAGCCCGGAATTCATTTGAGCAAGGTTTTTTTCCTGCAGGTTAATATCTTTTTCCTGAGCTTTTTCTTCCAGCTGCAATTCATAAATTTTTCCCCGGTTATCTTCTTGTTTTTTCCGCAGGCTATTCTGTTCGGCTTCCTTTTCTTTTAACCTTGATTCCAAACTGTCCAGGTTTTTTTGTAGTTTTTTCAGCGTTTTATTTAATTCTGCTTCCTGGCTGGAGCCACTGAAAAGAGTTCTCCTTCTTCGGCTGCCCCCGGTTATTGCACCCCCGGGCTGGATAATATCTCCATCCAGGGTCACAAACCGCAATCTATTCCCCGTTTCCCGGGAGGCCTTAACTGCTTGATCCATTTTTTCTGATACAATTACCCTGCCCAGGAGGTTGGAAAATACCGGCTTTAACTCCGGGGAAAAGCGGATCAATTCTAATCCAGTTCCCAGTATTCCTGGCATTTTTATATTTTTTTCTTCGGAAGAATTCAAAGAACGTTCGTTGATCAAATCCAGGGGCAAAAATGTCGCCCGTCCCGAGTTATTTTCTTTTAACATCTGGATGGCTTTCCTGGCGGCCTGGTCGGATTCCGTTATTATATTCTGTTCCCGACCTTCCAGGGCGGCAGCTATTGCATCCGAGTAACGGGCATCAACTTCAAACGATTCAGAAATAATCCCTAAAATACCGGTAAGTTTCTCGGCCTGGGCAGCTTCCAGGACAGCTCTAACTCCTCCATGGTAGCCCCGGCCCTTCTCTCGAAAATCACTGAGGACCACAAGCCTGTTCCGGACACTTTCCAGATCTTTTTGCAGTTCATCTTTTTCCTCGCACATTCTCTGAAGTTCTGTCTGGGTTTCTTTTAATTTTCCGTTAGTTTTTTTACTTGCCTCCCTGAAACCACCCAGTTCTTTCTTTTTCTTGTCCAAACTGGCCTTACTTTGGTCCAGGTTGTTTTTTAGTTCAACCACATTTTGCTCCAGTGTCTCCCGGGTTTTTTCCAGTTCCTGAATTCTGGTTTCTAAACGGGTTTGTTCGCCTTCTAATTCCTGGACCTTTTGCCTTTTCTGGTGAAGGTCATTTAATAAATCTTTAATTTCTCTTCTCAGAACCTCCCTTTTCTGGTGAAGGTCATCACCCCGGGTTATTTTTTTCTGTTCTTCCTGGGAAAAGGAATCCAGTTTTTCTTCTAAGGCTTTGACTTTTTTATTTTTGGCTTCCAGTTCAGCCTCAATTTCCTGCCCTTCTTTTTTCTTCCTTGCATAACTCTGGGTCAGGGTTTCCAGGGTGTTTAACTTTTCCTTTTTGGAAGCCCGGTTAACCCGGATCTTTTCCTGGTTTATTTCGATCTTGTTGCTGAGAACATCGGCCTTGTTGCCCAGCTGGTATATTTCCTGCCTCGTTTTATCCAGTTCCTGGGTTACCTCTTTCCGCCGGGAAAGGGCAACTTTCAAATCTTTTTCGACTTTTTTGTGCTGATCTTTTTTTCCCTGAAATTGATTCTGGCAGATTTCAACCTCGCCTTGCAGGGCATCCAATCTTTCCGAGTAGTTATTATATCGCTTGAGGAGTAGGTTTACCTCAAGCAAAAAAAGGCGGTCCTGGATATCCATGTACTTCCGGGCTGCCCGGGCCTGTTTTTTCAAGGGCTGGGCCTGCCGGTTAAGTTCAAAGATAATATCCCTGATCCGCCGTTGTTGTTGTTGAGTATGTTCGAGTTTGCCATAAGCTTCTTTCTTGCGATATTTGTACTTGATAATTCCAGCGGCCTCTTCAAAAAGTTCCCTGCGGTCTGAGGGTTTACTCATTAGAATTGTTTCAATTTTCCCCTGGCCCAGGATTGAAGAGGAATCTTTGCGAATCCCACCGTCAATAAGCAGGTTTTCTATATCTTTAAGCCGGCAAACTTCTCCATTCAAAAGGTAGTTGCTTCCATGAGTCTGGTTTACTCTCCTGGTTATCCGGACCTCGTCTTCCGCCAGAGGTAATTCGCCCATGGAATTATCTAAAATCAAGGTCACCTCAGCAGATTTTTTCGGACCTCTTTTTAATGTCCCCGAAAAAATCAAATCTTCCATTTTGCCACCGCGAAGGGTTTTAGCACTCTGCTCTCCTAAAACCCAGCGGATCGCATCAACTATATTGCTCTTACCACTACCATTCGGTCCAACAACCGCCGTTATTTCCTTGTCAAACCAGACTGTCACCTTATCCGGGAAAGATTTAAACCCGTTAAGCGTGATGCCCTTGATGTGCATTGTCTTCCCCCATTTCTCCAGATCATCAACAAAAAATTAGCGCGGCTCAACAACAAATTTGATTGCAGTCCGCTCCTCCCCATCTATCTCGATTTCAGCAAAGGAAGGATACATCACCAGATTCATCCCGTTTGGGGCCACATAACCTCGACAAATAGCTATTGCTTTCACCGCCTGGTTAATGGCTCCTGCTCCAATAGCCTGCATTTCCACCCGCTTTTCATTTCTCAACACTGCCGCAAGGGCTCCTGCTACTGCTTTGGGTTTTGATTTTGCTGATACCTTTAAAAGTTCCATCTTTTTTCCCCCTTTTTTTGTATTCAACTGCAAATTTGACAACAACCGGAAGTAATCTATTGCTTTATTATAATAATTCTACATCAATCACGATAAACCTTTCTAAATCAACTGCTGGAACCTTTCTTTAAATTATTAATTTCTTTTTGGGTTAATTTGCGAAATTTCCCCGGAGAAAGGTCTTTGAGCTCAATGGGCCCCAGAGAAATCCGCTGAAGTCTTTTAACCGGAAGGTTGAGACTCCCCATCATTCGCCTTACCTGGCGGTTTCTTCCTTCATGAATGGTCAGTTCAATCAGGCCGGGTTCAATTAACCTGGCTCGACCGGGAGAAGTGGGCCCATCTTCCAGATTAATACCCCCTGCCAGTTTTTCCAGTTCCTTCTTTCCCACCCCGGTTTCGGTCCAGACCAGGTAGGTTTTTTCTATTTCGTAACTGGGGTGAGTAATTTTAAAGGTTAATTCCCCATCGTTGGTAAGGAGTAAAAGACCCTCGGTATTCCAATCCAGCCTCCCCACCGGGTGCAGCTCTTGATATGCGGGGGGCAAAAAGTCCATTATTGTCGGCCTGCCCTGGGGATCGGATTTACTTGTAATACAATAGAGTGGTTTATGAAAAGCAAGATAAACCAACTGGGCTTTAGCAGTAGCTTGCCCATCCACGGTTATAAGATCTTTATCGGGATCAACTTTGGTACCGAGTTCGCGCACAATCTCGCCATTAACCGCAACCCGGCCTGCGGCGATATATTCTTCGGATTTTCTCCGGGAGGCTACACCCCGCCGGGCCAGAACTTTTTGTAATCTTTCCACACCCAATACCCCCTTCAGCCCTCCTGCTTTCCAGCAGTAGGCGATGAATTTCTTCTAACTATGTAGGGAGCGGCTTTTTGGTTATTACTCTATCCAGCTTAAAATCTGGTTTGGTTTATGGCAAACCCTTTTAAGCTCTTCCCAGACCTAAAACGAAAAAAAGGGGTTGACTAGCTACCCCCTTCTCTCATTTCTTCCTCACCAGGGCTTTCTTTATGCAGGTCAGGCCCTCCTTCCCCTCGCAAACCATCGGGGTCGGGCAGGTGCTCAATATCCGAAAGTCCGAAGTGCTTCAGGAAAGCATCAGTAGTTCCGTAGAGAATGGGGGTTCCTGTTTTTTCCAGGCGGCCTACTTCTTTAATCAGGTCTTTTTTTACCAGGGTGAATAATGCTTTTTCGGCTTTAACCCCCCTGATATCCTCAATTTCTGCCCTGGTAATGGGCTGTCGATAGGCGATAATGGCCAGGGTTTCTAAAGAAGCCTGAGTAATTCTCTGTTTCAATTTTGGTTTGTGCAGGCGGCGGATATATTCTCCAAATTCAAGCCGTGTGGAAAAGAGATATCCCCCGGCAAGTTCATCAAGCTGAATTCCCCGCCTGTTGTCTTCATTATATTCCTGTTTTAATTCTTCGATAGCCTGGCTTATTTCTCTCTGATCAGCCTCCAGGACCTGGGCTATTTCCTCAATATTAACTGGTTCGGAAGCCAGGAAAACCAGGGCTTCCACAGCACCTTTTAAGTTTGCCGGAGAGGACACTCAAACCTTACCTCCCTTGATAATCAGTTTATTGACGCTTGTCCCTTTATCAATTTTTATCCGCTTGCTCTTAATCAGTTCCAGAAGAGCCAGAAAGGAAACCACTTTTTCCTGGGGGTTTTCCAGGTTATTTATCACCTTCCCGAAAGGAAAACCCCGGGGACATCTCTGGCAAAAGTCAAGAATTTCTTCCATCTTTTCCGCAATAGTATAGCTTTCTCCCTCGAGTTCCTGCCACTTTTTTTCGCGTGATTTATCTCTTTTCTTTCGGGCCTTGGCATCAATCTGGGCCCGGTTGAAAGCAGCAACAACCTGTTTTAATTGGATGCCTTCCAGGGGGTTTTCCCTCTGTTTTTCCTGGTCCTCGTATCGGCTCAGGAAATAAATTAAATGATCGGAATTGCGCTCGTAAACTCCCATCCTTTTTTCTTCGAGGTCTTTGAGGAGTTCAGTTACTCGCTTAACCCGGCGGTAGAAAAAAAGCCTTTTAACCAGGTCCGGTTCAGGAAGAGGGCCTCCCCTTTTCTTTTTAGCGCCGGGAAGCAGGGTTTTGGTTTTTAACTGGACCAGTTCAGCCGCAAGCATTAAAAACTCGCTGGCTATTTCCAGGTCCATTTCCTCCATCCGGTTAAGATAATCCAGGTATTGCTGGGTAACCTTTCTCAGGGAAATTTCACTTATATCCAGCTGGTTTTTTTCTATCAGGTGAACCAGTAAATCCAGCGGTCCTTCGAAGGAATCCAGCCTGAGATTATACTCCACTTTAAATCCTCCCGACACCCATCTTTTGCCTTACGATTTTCATAGTTGCTGCAGCTTCTTCCCGGGCCTTTTCTGAGCCCCGGGCCAGGTAATCTTCAACAAGGCCTGGATCCTGCTCAAATTTCTTTCTTTCCTTCTGGATTGGCGCCAGCAGATCTATTAGTATCTCAACCAGTTCTTTTTTGCAGGCTGTGCAGCCTCTTTCAGCGTTCCTGCATTCCCGCCCAACCCTTTCGACCCGGTCGTCAGCAAAGACTTTGTAAAAGGAATATACATTGCAAACCTCGGGGTTCCCGGGATCTTTTAGGCGGATCCTCTGGGGATCAGTTATTACATTCCAGACTTTTTTGTGGACTGTATCCGGGTCATCGGTTAGGAAAATAGCATTACCATAGCTTTTGCTCATTTTGCGCCCGTCAATTCCAGGCAACCTGGCTGTTTTGGTTAGTTTGGGCTCCGGGACTGGAAAAACTTCCCCGAACAGGTAATTAAAACGTCGAGCCATTTCCCGGGTAAATTCCAGGTGAGGTAATTGATCATCCCCCACAGGAACAGCATGAGCTCGATAAATTAAAACATCCGCTGCCTGTAAAACAGGGTAACCCAGCAGACCATAACTTACCTGATCGCCAAGGTTAAGTTCATTAATCTGTTCTTTATAGGTGGGGTTTCGCTCCAGGCGAGAAACCGTTGCCAGCATAGAGAAAAGCAGGTGCAATTCGGCATGTTCGGGGACCCGGGATTGAACAAACACAGTGCTTTTTTCCGGGTCAATCCCGACGGCGAACCAGTCCATAGCCATTTCCCTGGTATTTTCAGATATCGTCCCACTATTTTCAATTGAGGTAGTTAACACGTGCCAGTCAGCAACCTCATAAAAACATTCATATTGGTCCTGCATATCCACCCAGTTACCAAGAATTCCCACCAGGTGGCCCAGGTGGAGTCGTCCGGTTGGACGGTTTCCGCTTAGAACTCTCTTTTTTTCCATTTTCCCGCTCCTTTCTGTTTATGCTCCGAACATGAGAACATTATAAAAGAAGAAAATTACTGGAGATATTACTCTCCCGATTACTCCGGTGAACAGGAGCAAAATAATAATCATAAAACCATAGGGTCCTTCCAGGAAATTAAGGTACTGATGATAACGATAGGGCAAAACTCCCCGCAGAATTTTAGAGCCGTCCAGGGGAGGAACTGGAAGCAGGTTAAAAATTGCCAGAGCCAGGTTGATAATTATACCAATCTGGATCATCTCAACCAGGAAAAAAGCAAAATTACCGACAGCATAGTTGATAGCACCCCTTTCCAGGAGAAACAGGACAAATCGGAAAATAAAAGAAATTAAAATGGCCAGGCCTATATTGGAAAGAGGGCCTGCAAGACTAACAAGCAGGATATCTCGCTGGGGATTTCTGAAGTTTCGCGGGTTTATAGGGACCGGTTTGGCCCAGCCAAAGCGGCGGGTCAATAACAAAACCAGAGCCCCAATGGGATCCAGATGAGCAATTGGATTCAGGGTCAACCTTCCCATGGACCTGGGGGTAGGATCTCCAAGCATATCGGCAGCCTTCCCGTGGGAAAACTCGTGAATGGAGAGGGAGAGCAAAATTACGGGTATTATTAATAGTATTTCAGTCATTTCTGTTTTTTACCTCCTTGAGCAGAGAGAATTTGCCGAGCTAGTTCTTTTTCCTGGTCCACTGTAGAAACTTCCCCATTAATTCGGGCAGCCCGGATTTGTTGCAAAACTTTTCCCAGCTCCGGTCCCCTGGGAAAGCCAATTTTTAAAAGTTCCTGCCCTGAAAGTTTTACTTCCTCAAAACTGCTGCGGAAAAGAAAATCCGTAATTTTCCCCCGCAAATTTTCCTCTCCCGCCAGAGCTCCCAGAATTGCAGAGAAATCACGGGTATATTTACTTAAAAGCCAGAATACATCGGCCGGTTTCTCCATATTTCTGATTTTTTCCAGTGTAGTTTCAAGCAAGTCAATTTCAACTGTAAAAAGCCTTTTGGCTTTTTTATCCAGCTGCCACCTTTCAACAAGCTCATCCCGGTCAGGAATAGGTTCATTGCGGCAGATATACCCCGTGAATAATAAAAGGGAATCAAATCTCTTTCTCTCATCTTTTCTAAAGATATTTTCCAGGAAAGCAAAAGCCTCTTTTTCTGTTTCTATTCCCCGGGGAAAAAACGGTAGCAGGGCTGGCCAGATCTTAAATTCCTCAAAAAGCTCACCGAGCCTTCCCCATTCCCCGAGTTCTAGTAATCTCCTGATATTATCCTTTATTACCAGCGGGGGAAGGTTTTGAAGAATATCCGCCTGAATTGCCTCTTCAATGAGAGAGCGGGTTTCCGGGCTAAAAGAAAAGTTATAGCGCATAATCAAACTTATACCCCGGAAAATTCGCTGGGGATCATCTACAAAACTCATGGTATGCAGAACCTGCAGCCTTTTCTTTTCCAAATCCTGATATCCCCCGAAAAGATCAAGAAGCTGTCCCCATTCATCTCCTGACAGGGAAATCACCATGGAATTCACGGTATAATCCCGGCGGTAAAGATCCTGTTTCAGGGATGCTGGTTCAACCTGGGGCAAAGCAGCAGGGTACTCGTAATATTCACGCCGGGTTTGCGCAATATCCATGGCAAGACCGTCCTCCAGCTCGAGAGTTGCAGTATTAAAATCTTCAAACTGGGTAAGCTTCCCTCCCAAACGGCGAGCAAGTTGCCTGGCCAGGAGGAAACCTTCCTCTTCCACGATAAAATCGAGGTTGAAATTAATCCTGCCCAAGAGGAGATCCCTGACAAATCCTCCCCCCACATAAACCTTGACTCCGATTTGGGAACTGCATTCACTGATCTCTCGAAAAATTTCCTCCAGCCGCGGAGGTAAATTGGTCAACCGTTCCCTGACATTGTAGGTTTTTAATTGAGGTAAAACGAGCTGCCCTCCATAGCGGTTAACTTCGAGTTGTTCTTTATGGTGAACTTTTAATAAATCACTCCGGGTTACAATACCCAACAGGTTGTTTGCTTCATCGAGAACCGGCAGTCGGCCCACATTGTTTTTTATCATAATTTCCTGGATCTCCGGAATTGTTGAATCAGGTCCAATGGTAAGCACCCGCCTGCTCATATATCCCTTCACGGGAGCATGACTTAATCCGTGTTTTTTTACCTTGATTAAATCTCTACGGGAAAAGATGCCCTCAATCGCCTTTTCACCCACTATTACCAGGCCATTATGCCCGTAAAATTCCATTAACTCCTCTGCTTTTTCTACTGGAGTATCCGGAGTCACAGTTTTTACCGGACTGGACATTATATCTCGTGCAGTTTGTTCAGTAACAATACTCTCCTCCAGGTAATCCCGCAGCATTTTGACCAGAGTATCACCATCCATATCCTTTGCCTGAGCAGATCCAGCCCCTCGATGTCCACCACCGCCAAGCTTTTCCATGATCGGTCCCAGATTTATTTCTGGAACTATAGCCCTGCCCACAACGAACTGGCGATTTTTATTTTCCAGGATTAAAAAAACCGCGTCCGCATCCCGGATATCCATCAGAGTCTGAGCAATTTGATTCAATCCGGTCATGTAATCCTTTTGTTTGTGGCGGAAAATATGAATACTTAAACCCTTTATTTTCCAGGTTTCTCCCTCATCCAGCAGTTCGTTTAATAGATCCTGCTGTTTTTCATTGAGGGGGAAATGCAAAAATTCTCTTAAAATAGAAATATTAAAACCCTTTTCCCAGATGTATAAAGCGGCCCGAAAATCCTCCAGGGAAGTATATTCGGCGGTAAAGGACAGGGTATCACTATAAATGGCTATTGCAGCTAAAACCTTTTCCGGTTCGGTAAGTTCCATTCTTTTATCAATTATTTTGCGGAGAAGAACGGCAGTCGTTGATCCTACCTTTTTAACCTCCCCTTCTGCCCCTTCGGGCAATTCAAAAGGAGGATGATGATCATAAATTGTGAGCCGCAAATCTGAATCCTGGGGAAAAGGATTTTTTTGGGTGTCGACTAAAATCAGCTCGGTTAACTTTTCATCTTCTTCTTCTGGAAATTCTTCCAAAAAATCAAACTCATCCCTGTAGAGAGCCATAAAATCCTGGACTGCTTTACTCTGCCTTCGGGGGAGAAAAACGCGAAAATCGGGATTAAGCTTTTTGGCCAGGACCATGGCGGCCAGGCCATCAAAATCGGTCAAAGCATGAGTTGTTATCGCTTTCATGGATCTCCCCCCAGTTCAAACTAATTATAACATAAAGCATCAATTAAAGTTAATCCCATGCCGCTGCATCTTGTTGTAAAGGGTGGTCCGGGCAACCTTTAATTGCCGGGCAGCCTCGGTTCGATTCCCCCCCGTTTTATGCAGGGCCTGGATAATTGCCCTTTTTTCAGCCTCTTCTACGGATTGATCAAGTGATAATCCAAACTCTTCTCCTCTTTCTGCCCCACCTTCATCTTTTTCTTCCTGTAGCGTATGGGGCATGTAAGGAGAAAGAATAATATTCCCTTCAGCCAGGTTAATACCCCGTTCCAAAACATTTTCCAGTTCTCGAATATTACCTGGCCAGTTGTAATTTAGCATTAAACGCAGGGCTTCATCGGAAACACCCGTTACTTCTTTTCCAACCTTGGCAACCAGTTTGGGTAGCAGGAAGCGAATTAAATCCAGAATATCGTCTTTTCTCCGCCTCAGGGGAGGAATTATCAGGGAAATAATGTTCAAGCGGTAATAAAGGTCTTCCCGGAATTCCTTTTTCATCATTGCTTCTTCCAGGTTTTGATTAGTTGCTGCAATTATGCGGATATCCAGTTCAATGGGCTCGACCCCACCCAGTCTTTGAATGGTCTGATCCTGCAAAACGTGTAATAGTTTTGCCTGCAGGGATAGGCTCAGGTCCCCTATTTCATCCAGGAAAAGTGTTCCTCGGTTGGCCATTTCAAACTTACCCAGTTTTCCGCTTTTCTTGGCTCCTGTAAAAGCCCCATCCTGATAACCGAATAATTCGCTTTCCAGAAGGGATTCAGGAATTGCAGCACAGTTTACCTGGACAAAAGGTCCATCTTTCCTGCTGCTCGCCTCGTGAATCCCCCGGGCAAAAAGCCCCTTCCCGGTTCCACTCTCTCCAAGGAGAAGAATTGTTGAATTGGAACGAGCCGCCCGGTCGGCCATGCGAACCACATTAAGAAATTCCGGGTTATGACCAATTATTCTTGAGAATTCCGGGGGTTTTTGATAATCCCCAGTCAACCGATCTTCAAGACTGCGCACCGTGGCTAAAGCCCGGTCCCGCTCTGAAGACAGGTTTTTCAGCTCCGAAATATCCTCAATTAAAAGGAGTCCCCCCACTATGTCGTCACCACTGGCCAGAGTCCGGGTTCGGCAACGGACCGGGACGCCATTGAGTTCATACTCAACGTGGGAGTTGATTTCTTTTTTCTCTTGGAGGTACTGGATTAACTGGACGATTTCCTCGTTTTGGGGATGGATTTCCCTTAAACTTCTGCCTCGCAAGTGGGGAACCGGAGCAGTTGGCCCTTTTGCCCCAAAGCGCTTTCCTTTTAAAATATCTCCCACATCTTCTCCTCTTGCGGTGTAACCTCTGGCCTGGTAGAATTTCACTTCTCTTGTTTCACCATCCAGGATAACCATGTGCCCAGCAGCAACCTTGTATTCATAAGTGAATTGTTTGCGGTCAATTTTGATGTCCATTACTTTCCGGGCTCGATCCAGCATCAGTTCAACTGAACGGCCCTTCCATTCCGATTGAAAATGCGTTTGCATTTGTTCCCGGGGAGCCAGTTCCAGATTACCTTCGCCTGTCCTGGCACCAAATTCGCCCATGGCAAGGAAACCATGGCCTTTTTTAACATCCCCAGGAGAAATTCCAAGCACATTCAGGCTGTTGGGTTCTAACCTCCCATCATCTTCACCCAGGGCATTATCAATAATCAGGACCAAATCCCCTGGCATAAGCTGCCCTGGGGAATGGCCGGGACCAACCCGGGGATCAATTCCGAATATTGAACGGCCAACGTCATTATAAACAATAATTTGCCCTTCCCGGTCAACAACAATTACCCCTTCCTCCAGGTGGTTGGCAACCAGGGCCAGAAGATCTTTGTTGGCACCATTCCAGGCTTCCTCCATTTTGCTTACCTCCTTGCGTGGTCAATAAACATCCGGAAAAGAGCGAGGGTTTTCTCTTCCCTTTCCCAGAGGTGCTCAGGATGCCACTGCACCCCTACCAGAAACTGGCCATTTTTGGACTCAATAGCCTCAACTACTCCATCTCCAGCCCTGGCGCTCACAAAAAAACCAGGAGCAGGCTCTTTTACCGCTTGATGGTGGAAAGAATTAACTTTGTTTTTACCCTTTCCAAATACTTCACTCAATTTGGACCCTTTTTCAACTTTAATTGAATGGGTCGGGTACCAGCGGGGAGCATTTTGGGAGGGTTTGATTAATTCATTGTCGATTTGCGAAGTTATATCCTGGTAAATGGTCCCACCTGAAACCAGGTTAATAATCTGGCACCCGCGGCAGATCCCGAAAACCGCTTTCTCTTCTTCCACGAAATTTTCCAGTATGGTTTTTTCAAAAAAATCTCGCTCGGGGTCAATCCCGCCCATCTTGGGATGGGGTTCTTCCCCGAAAATTAAGGGGTCCATATCGACACCGCCGGAAATCAGGAGACCATCGAGTCTTTTTGCCATCTCTCTGATCTGTTCTTTATCCTGCAAAAGAGGCAGGATAACCGGGGTCCCCCCAGCGGCGGCGACCCCTTTTACATAGTGGCGACCGATCTGATAGTTTGGAGGTGCGTCACCTTTTTCCTGAGTTGCTGTAATCCCAATTAATGGTTTTTTGTTCATCGTTTAGTCAGCTCCTTTTTGCCCATAATTTTGGACACAATTCTATTATTATTTCTCTAAATCAGGTGGTTTACCTGCCTGCTCTGTTTAAATTTTTAAACAAAAATTTATTGTTTTTTTCAAATTAAAAAACTCTCCTCGCGGAGAATCTTTTTTATTTCAATTTAGTGCTCTTTACCTTTTTTTGTTTTGATAATTCAAATAAGCGGCCAGGAAATCGTCAAAATTATCCCGGTTTAACCTGACCTATTCTTTCCCAGGAACCTGAATACCCCCTTTGTATTCAGGTCTCCCGCTTGATAACTATTTTTTTCTCAAAAAAAACCGCCGGAAATAACCGGCGGCATTTTCTCTTTAAAGGGCCAGATACTGATCTTCATCCTTCTGAAGATGAGCGGGTATCTCATTTCTCTGCAAGATGTCTTCATAAGATTCGCCCTTAATTAACGTGCTGGCCTGTCCATTACCTACCAGGACAACTGCTGGACGGGGTAACCCGTTATAGTTAGAAGCCATGGGATAGGTGTAGGCACCCGTGCAGGTCACAGCTAATAAATCACCTGCTTTAATTCGAGGTAATTCAATTTCATTGATCAGGTTATCTCCTGATTCGCAGAGGCGCCCGGCGATAGTTACCGTTTCCAGGGCCCTTTTTTCTGCTTCTTTGTTCACCACAAAAGCATTATATTTTGCTTCGTAAAGAGCCGGTCTTATATTATCCGACATACCTCCGTCAACCGGAACAAAAGTCCCCAAGCCATCCACTTCTTTCCGGGCTCCAAGAGTATACAGCGTTACCCCCGCAGTAGCCATTATACTGCGCCCCGGTTCAAATTCAAGGGTAGGAAGGGGAAGATTTAATTCCCGGCTAAGTGAAATTACTTTTTGAGAAATCTCGGGGAGAAAACTGTCAAAACCAAAGCTTTCTTCTTCCTCATTGTGGGCTACAGCAAAACCGCCACCAAGGTTTAGGGCAAAACCTTCATCCCATAATTGCTTGAATTCGGCTGCGAGTAGTAAAACTTCCTCCGCTGCTTCCAGGTAAATATCAGCATCAGTGATCTGGGAACCAAGGTGACAGTGCAGACCGACGGGTTTCATAACTTCAGAACGGGACAATTTCCGCATGGCTTTCCTGGCCTGCCCCTGATGCATTTTAAAACCAAACTTTGAACCCATTCCGGTTTGCAGGTGGGGGTGAGTAACTGCTTCCAGGGCAGGAACAACTCTAAGCATAACGGGAATAATACTTCCCATTGCCTTACCAATCTTTTCAATCCTATCAAGTTCATCATCGTTATCCACGACAATAGCCCTGATCCCGGACCTGATAGCCTGAATTATATCTCTCCTGCTTTTATTATTACCGTGCATTATAATTCTATCCGCGGGAAACCCGGCGCTCAGAGCGGTATACAATTCTCCACCTGAAACTACATCCAGGCCCATGCCCTCTTCTTCCATTATTCGACAAATTCCCATATTTAAGAAAGCCTTAGAGGCATAATAGACATTGCTTTGAGGATAATACTGTTTGAGATTATCCAGATAATAACGGGCGTTCCTCCGAATTGTTTCTTCATCCATAACCAGAAGCGGAGTCCCGTATTCCCTGGTCAATTCTTCGAGTTTACAGCCTCCTAAATAGTACTCTCCATCACGCTTTTCCAAAGTTCCTGGCAAATCCATCTTTAATTCCTCCCAATCTTTCGGTAAAAGCAAAGCGGTTGCTTGGACAACCGCTTTGCAAGCCATTTTCCTTTATAAGTAAGTTTACCACATTTTTTCCTTCTGGTCAAATTGCCTTTGGCCCCTATTACGAGGATAATGGCGATTATCGAGGAGAATCAAACCCCTTAACCACAGATGAGATTAAGTGAGGCTCCTGAAAAACCTTTTATCGGGACAAATCCCGGATTTTCCTTCAAACCTCGTTGGCAGGGAATTTTTTTCTTAAATCAATCAATTGTGTCTCCAATCAAAGGACCAATTTCTGTTTTGTTTTCCTGAATCAACCAGGCCTTCTGCAGGAGAGGTTCTGCTTGATTGAAAACCCTTTCGTCCCGGGCATAAACTGAAGCCAATACCTCTCCCTTTTCTACCCTGTCCCCTCTCTTTTTCTGGAGATAAATGCCTACCTGGTGGTCAACTTCTTCCTCCTTGGTTTTGCGGCCTGCACCAAGAACAACGCTGCAGCGGCCGATTAAGCGGGCATCAAGCTCATTTACAAAACCGGAGCTATCCGCCTTAAATTTGAATTCGGTAGCAAGGGGCAGCTCAGTGGGAAGGTCTCCCCCCTGGGCCTGGACAATTTCCTGGAATTTATCCCATGGTTTCCCTTCTTTCCAGGTGGTCTCAATTTTTTCGCGGGCATGTTCCCTGCTTGCATCGTGGTTTTCAAGTTGAAATGCAGCCTGAGCCAGGGAAATAACAACCTCTCTCAAATCTTCTGGCCCTTCCCTCTTAAGACAATTTATTGCTTCCATAACCTCTATATTATTGCCTACTGCTCGTCCCAGGGGTTGATCCATACTGGAGAGAATTGCCCTGATTTTTCTGTTCATTCCCTTCCCTATTTCCACCATAGTTTCCGCCAGCAAACGAGCCTTATCCATCTCCTGCATGAAAGCACCTTTACCAAACTTAACATCCAGGATTATGTTTTCAGCGCCTCCCGCGATTTTTTTACTCATAATGCTGCTGGCAATAAGGGGAATGGAATCGACGGTCCCGGTCACATCTCGCAACCCGTAAAGTTTTTTATCACCCGGAGCAAGATTTCCAGTTTGACCAATCATCGCAGCTCCAACCCTGTTTACCTGGTCGACAAATTCTTTTCTGCCCAAATCAGTTCGAAAGCCCGGAATGCCCTCCAGCTTATCAACAGTACCGCCTGTATGTCCAAGCCCCCTGCCCGACATTTTCGGGGCTTTAAAACCAAGGGAAGCAAGAAGGGGAATCAGGACCAGGCTTACCTTATCCCCCACCCCTCCCGTCGAATGTTTATCAACCTTAATTCCTTCTATTCCGGACAGGTCAATTGTTTCCCCTGAATTAACAAGAGCACGTGTAAGAGTAACGGTTTCCTCTTTTCCCATCCCCTGGAAATATATTGCCATAGCCATTGCAGCCATTTGATATTCCGGAATTTTTCCCTGGACATAACCCTCGATCAAAAATTCGATCTCTTCGGGTTCTAACTCCTGGCCATCCCTCTTTTTAATAATTAAATCATAGGTTTGCATTTACAAAACTCCTTCAGCTAAAATCCCCTTGACCAGTTTTTTAAATTCTGGTTTAACCTTTTCTCCCACTTCCATGACCTCTTCATGGCTTAATGGTTCAGGGAGAGTTCCCGAAGCCATGTTCGTAATACAGGATATTCCCAGGACCCTGAGGCCCATGTGGCTGGCTGCAATAACCTCGGGGACAGTGGACATTCCTACAGCATCTGCGCCCCAGCGCCCCACCATTTTTATCTCGGCAGGTGTTTCAAAACAGGGCCCCCCAAAAGCTGCGTAAACCCCTTTGCGGGTCATTTTCCCAATACTTTTGGCGACTGTTTCCCCAACCTCAATTAACTCGGGATCATAAGCTTGACTCATATCGGGAAAACGGGGCCCGAGGTCATCTGGATTAGCCCCGCGCAGGGGATTTATTCCCATAAAATTAATGTGATCGGCAATAAACATGAAATCTCCCACGTTAAAATTGGTATTAACTGCACCAGCAGCATTGGTTACAATTAAAACTTCAATACCCATCTGGGTCATTATCCGCAGGGGCCGAACTAACTCCTGGGGAGAATAACCTTCGTAATAATGGTACCGCCCCTGCATCATCGCTACAGGAATATTATTCAAAAACCCAAATACAAACCGCCCACTATGGCCGGGAACAGTAGAAGGGGGTAAGTGCGGAACTTCCTCATAGGGTACACTTGTTTTTCTTTCAACTTCATTGGCCAGCTCCCCCAGTCCAGACCCCAGGATCAGTCCAACCTTGGGCTTGGTTACCTTTTTTTTCTTAAGAAACTGGACGCCCTCTTTAATCTTTTTCATCTCTTCCACTATCTTTATTCCTCCTTGCCTTTAATTTGGTCCCAGAAACTTTTGCCATCAATCTGGCAATCCAGGGCGAAATAACTCGCAATCGTAGCTCCCACATCTGCCAGTGTTGACCGGGTTCCCAGGTTTACATTTTCCTTTAGGCCAGGCCCCCAGACAAGCAATGGAACATATTCCCGGGTATGGTCAGTTGTATCAAAGCCGGGATCTGTTCCATGGTCTGCTGTTATAAAAAGAATATCCTCTTTTCCCATTTCTCCTAGAAAAGAAGGCAAGAATTCATCAAATTCCAGGAGAGCCTGGGCGAATCCATCAATATTATTCCTGTGCCCATAAAGCATATCAAAATCAACCAGGTTGGTAAAAATCAAATCATCCCTGGAATTTTTTGCTTCCTCCAGCAATTTTTCCATACCATCCGCGTTGTTTTGAGTGGGAACAGAACGGGAAATCCCTCTTCCCTCAAAAATATTTTCCAGTTTCCCTACAACTACTACTTCCCGGCCTGCTTCTTCTAAATAATCAAGAAGTAATTTCCGCGGTGGTTCCAGGGAAAAATCTTTTCTCCGGTGGGTTCGTGTATAATCCCCTTCTTTTCCAATAAAAGGTCTTGCAATAACCCGACCTACTGCCCATTCATCCTTTAAAAGTCCCCGGGCGATTTTACAGATCCGGTAAAGTTCATCCACTGGAATAACCTCTTCGTGGGCAGCTATTTGAAAAACGCTGTCTGCTGATGTATATACAATGGGTTTGCCTGTTTTTTGGTGTTCTGGACCCAGCTCTTTGATTATTTCCGTCCCCGAAGCAACTTTGTTACCCAGGTACCCGTATCCAGTCTCCCGGGAAAAGGCTTCCATCAATGCATCAGGAAACCCTTCTCCAAAAGTGGGGAAAGCTTTATCTAAAATTAATCCGCTCAGTTCCCAGTGGCCCGAAGTAGTGTCCTTATTTGGCGAAGCAAGGGCCATCCGGCCAAATCCACCCCTGGGGGATTTAACTGCCCGGGGAGAATCAATTATATTGAAAAGACCCATTTTCTGCATATTATAAAGGGGTAAATCGGGGTGCTTCTCCAGAATATGCCCGAAGGTATTACTACCCGCGTCGCCAAATTTTTCCGCATCAGGCATTGCCCCTACACCAAAACCATCAAGCACTAGTAAAAATACCCTTCCCACTAACCCACCTCCTTTTGTTTTCTCTATCTCCTTTTTATATTCCTTATAAGAACCCCTTTTTCCTCCCACAAAAAAAGCCCCCTGCAGAAAGAGGGGGCTTTTCAGCCTAGCTTAAAGGATAGTATTCCAAATCCAGGGCGTCGGCAACGGCCTTGTAGGTTACCTTGCCGTTAAGAACGTTGACTCCTTTGGCCAGTCCGGGATCCTGATGGATTGCTTTTTTGTAACCGTTATTGGCTAGGCGAAGAGCATAAGGTAGAGTTTGGTTGGTCAGAGCATAGGTTGAAGTGCGGGGTACTGCTCCAGGCATATTTACTACGCAGTAATGGATTACATCGTGCACGGTGTAAACGGGGTCACTGTGGGAGGTGGGTTTAGCAGTTTCAACACAACCGCCCTGGTCAATAGCCACGTCGACTATTACCGAACCGGGTTCCATTGTTTTGACCATTTCTTCTGTAACCAGGCTGGGAGCCTTGGCGCCAGGCAGAAGCACTCCACCGATTACCAGGTCCGAATCTTTTACTGCCTCGGCAATATTGAGGCTGTTGGACATTATGGTCTTGACCTGGCCGCGGAAAATATCGTCCAGGTACTGCATCTGCTTGTGACTTATGTCCATCATGGTAACTTCTCCACCCAGGCCCAGGGCCATCTTGGCAGAGTTTATTCCAACGGTGCCTCCCCCGATAATGGTAACTTTGGCCGGGCCAACACCGGGAACACCACCGAGAAGAACTCCTTTTCCACCATGGTGCTTTTCCAGGTAACGAATACCCATCTGGGGAGCCAGACGACCGGCAACTTCACTCATTGGGTTTAAGAGAGGTAGGCCACCTTGCTTGTCTTCAACAGTTTCGTAGGCAATGGCGACAACTTTCTTTTCCATCAGGGACAGGGTCAATTCCTTGGGAACACCTGCAAGATGAAGGAAGGTAAACAAAATCTGCCCTTCTTTGAAGAATTTGTATTCTTCAGCTTCAGGTTCTTTTACCTTGATAACCATTTCGGTATCCCAGGCTTCTTCCCGGGAAACCATTTTTGCTCCTGCTTGCTCAAAATCCTCATTACTGATGCCACTGCCCAGGCCCCCATTTTTTTGAACGAGGACCTCGTGGCCACTGGAGGTCATTGCTTTTACTCCAGCGGGGGTAATCGCTATGCGATTTTCTTTGTCCTTAATTTCCTTAGGTACACCGATTAGCATGCTATTATACCTCCTTTTCTTCCTTGCTTGTTAATTATATTGCAAACTTTATGCCAAGACACCTTACTCAGGCGTCAAGTCTTTTTATCTTTCCATAGCGGCCTGCCCCGCCGCATTCAATTTCCAGTTCTCCTGTTCGCAATCTTAAAATCATTTCTACCCTTTTTTTATCTAAAAACCTTTCCAGTTGCTCCGGGGAAATATTATGGATTATCTCCATTTCTGAACCCAGGTTTTCGTAAAGAACCTCTAGGATCCTTGGTCCAAACCCGGGTAAAAGATGCAGGGGAATATGGAAAAAGTATGGAGCCCTGCCTGTTGGCAGTTTTGCAGTGTCGGATAATTTTTCAATCCGGTTGGAAACACCCTGGACCAGCGCAGGCTCCAAACATCGGGGACAGGTTTTGCCTTCATTTTTTCCAGGAGTAAAACCACATTTGCGACACCTGGTTTGAAAATATTTACCCAGGGCAGGTGGAAAACCCCTGAAAGATTTAATCTCCTGGCCGGACAGTATAATCTGAAAAAGTTGTCCAAAATCCCTTACAGTAGTGTCAATTTCCAGGTACTCCCGGGCAATATTGGGGGAGGAATGAGCGTCAGATCCGACCAGGAAAGGAACTTCATGCAAATCCTTTATCCTGTCCGCCAGAGTGCTGTCTGCACTCAGGCCCAGTTCAACAAAATCCACCTCATCAGAAAATTCCCCCAGGGATTGAAAGCTATCCAGCTGGCCAAAATAACCCTTGAAGGGAGTAAAGGCATGGGCCAGCCCAAGGTAACCTCCCAATTGACGGACCATGGAAAAAGCTTTGTGAAATCCGTCACGTAAAAACTGAGTACTAAGACCCGGATTCGTAATTTTTTTCCCTAAATAGGAGTTAAAGGCTTCTAACTCTTCCATCCCCGGGAAAAATGCCAAACAATGAACCCGAGTGCCTTCTATGTCCATTTCCCATTCTGAACCGGGGATAAGCAAAAAAACCGCTGGAGGTTTTTAGCCCTCCCCCCGGACATTCACCGAGGTATCCTTTCGCGACCAAACCTTGAAATTCCTTTAAAACTCCATTGCAGGCTGCATCTATAATGCCCAGAACATTTAGCCCTCTAATTTTCTCTGCGTGTTCAATGGCCCGGTCCAGGGTTAACTCGGGAGAAGCAGTAATTTTAACTGGTTGGTCCGAAGCTCTTCCCAGGTGTACATGCAGGTCACAAAAGCTCAGCACCGTTCAAACTCCTGCAAATAAAATTGTAGCCCGATGATCGTCTTGGCATCGTTGAAAAAACCTTTTTGTAATCCTTCTTTTATTCCCTGTTTATCCATTATAACCTTTTCCAGCCCCTCTTCCTGGGCGGGTCGTGCAAACTCCAGGTCAGAAGCAAGACACAAAAACAGTTTTTCATTGCTGTACCCCGGAGATGTGAAAAACTGCTGGCGGATCTCAATTTGTTTACATTTATACCCCGTTTCTTCCAGCAGTTCCCTTTTCCCCGTTTCTATTGGTTCTTCCCCTGGTTCCAATAATCCTGCCGGTAATTCTAAAATATAATCATTTACCGCTGGTCGAAATTGCCTGACTAAAACCACGCGTCCGTCTTTTAAAACGGGAAGAAGCACCACAGCTCCCGGGTGAACAACACATTCATATTTTCCTTCAAGCTTAAGCAGACGAAGCAACTTCCCAGAGAATATTTCTTCCGGGTCTGAATTCACTTAGACCACCCTTTTCTTTTTTCTTAAACCACTTCAGTCTCCGAGAATATTTACTATCAATTGGGAGAGATCAACCAGGTCGGAAAAAGGAATATATTCATCAGTTGAATGGGCTTTCTCCATCCCTGTAGCCAGGTTAAGTGTGGGGACACCTTTGCCATTAAATATATTGGCGTCGCTTCCTCCCCCGCTGGCCAAAAGGTTTGCTTCCTTCCCCAGTTTTTCCAAGGCTTTTTTGCACCTTTTCACAACCTCTTCTTCGGGAGAAAACTCAAAAGAAGGATAAAGGTTTTCAGCTTCGAACTCCAGCTTCGCTCCATATTTTTCCGCTGCTTTCAGGAAAATGTTTTCCATTTTTTCGGTTTCGCGTCTTAGTTTTTCTGGATCATGACTGCGGGCCTCACCGGCCATTTCTACTAGATCTGGAACCACGTTACGGGCTTTACCACCCTTTATGGTTCCAATATTGGAAGTAGTTTCGGCATCTATTCTTCCCTGCTCAATTTTTGCCAGGGCTACGCTCGCAACCTTGATGGCATTGATCCCTTCTTCTGGACTTACTCCAGCGTGGCTTGCTTTCCCTTTAATTTTAACCTTAATACTGTTGTGTGTCGGGCCCTTAATTATAATGTTGCCGACCGGCCCATTGGAATCAAAAGCAAAACCAAAATCGGCTTTCAGGGCTCCCTCTTCAAGGTTTTTTGCTCCTAAAAGACCAACCTCTTCTGATACCGTAAAAACCAGTTGCACCGGATAGTGGTCCAGTCCTTGCTCTTTAATAGTATAAAGAGCTGCAAAGATTGGGGCAATTCCGGAAATATCATCTGCAGCCAGTATGGTCTCACCCTTAGAGCGGAAAATTCCATCTTCCTTAACAGGTTCAATGTTTTCCCCGGGTTCTACCCGATCCAGATGGGCCGTAAACATAATTGTAGGACCATCCTTGTTCTTCCCGGGAAAGTAGGCAATAATATTTCCCGCGTTTCCTCCGGTTTTTTCTCCTGCCTTATCCTCTTTAACTTCAAGGCCCAGTTTTTCCAGGTGATTTTTCACATAATCGGCTAGTTTTCTTTCTCCGCCTGATGGACTGTATATTTTGACCATCTCGACGAAAAACTGCTCCAATCTTTTTTCGTTAATCATTGGCTCACCTCTACTTATTCCCGGGCCGCCTCCATGCCTCTCTTAAGGGCTTCTTCGTTCAGGGGGATCAATTTATGGTGGCGTTCGGGTAGATTTTTTTTCAGGGAGGCTATAATTGAATCCATATCTACAATTTTTACTTTTTCAATTACTGCTCCCAGGGCAACCATGTTTGCAGCCCTATCACTACCAACTTCTGCTGCCAGCTCGTTAGCCGGGATTTTTATTACCCGGATATCTTTCCGTTCGGGCTCGTCGTCAATAAGCGAGCTGTTGATGATGAGGAGCCCTCCCTCTTTTAACTGGGGAGCAAATTTATCCATGGAGGGCAGGTTCATTGCTACGACAACATCCGGCGTAGCAACAAAAGGAGAGCCAATGCGTTCATCGGAGACGATAACGTGGCAGTTAGCAGTTCCTCCCCGCATTTCCGGTCCATAGGAGGGAAGCCAGGAAACTTCTTTCCCTTCAATCATTCCTGCTCCAGCCAGGACCTGCCCCATCAGCATTACTCCCTGGCCACCAAATCCTGCAATGATAATTTCCTGCATCACTTGCTATCCCCTCCTTTTGGTGTTTTAAATTCGCCGAGGGGATAATAAGGAACCATATTGCTTTCAACCCAATCCAGGGCTTCCGCGGGATTCATGCCCCAGTTGGTAGGACAGGTTGAAAGAAGTTCTACCAGTGAGAATCCCTGGCCGGCTTTTTGAGTTTCAAAGGCTTTTCTAATTGCCTTTTTCGCTTTTTTAATTTCCTTATTATTAAACATTCCAACCCGGGAAAGATAGGCAGAACCATTGAGGGTAGAGAGCATTTCCACAACCCTGATCGGGTCTCCTGCAGATTTTGCATCCCTTCCATATGGGGAGGTAGTTGTCTTTTGGCCAATCATTGTGGTCGGTGCCATCTGTCCCCCGGTCATACCATAAATTGCATTGTTAATAAAAATAGTTGTTATATTTTCTCCCCGCATTGCTGCGTGGACTATTTCCGCGGTTCCAATAGAAGCCAGATCTCCGTCACCCTGGTAGGTAAAAACGAAGTTTTCGGGGTTTACCCGCTTTATTCCTGTAGCAACAGCAGGGGCGCGACCATGGGCTGCCTGCTGGAAATCACAATTAAAGTACTCGTAGGCTAATACTGCACAGCCAACAGGGGCAACTCCCACTGTTTTTTCCCGGATATTCATCTCATCCATTACCTCTGCCACCAGGCGGTGAGTTATTCCATGGGTACACCCGGGACAGTAGTGACTGGGTTTATCTGCCAAAGATTCGGGTCTTTTAGCTACAACTTTCATTCCTTTTCACCCCTTACTAGCTCCATTAGTTGTTCATAAATCTCCTGGGAGGTCGGAACTACCCCTCCGCTTCTTCCGTAGAAATAAACAGGGCAACGACCGTTTGCAGAGAGACGAACATCTTCCACCATCTGGCCACAGCTCATCTCTACGGTGAGTAAGAACTTGACCTGCTCGGCTATTTTTCCAACAACCTGTTCGGGGTAGGGGAATAGAGAAATGGGCCTGATTAATCCCACTTTAATTCCTTCTTCTCTTGCCCTTTCTACGGCACTCAAGACAATCCTGGCCATTGATCCAAAGGCGACGATTGCATAATCAGCGTCCTCGGTTTGGATTGTTTCAACCCGGACTTCCTCTTCCCGCATTTGCTCATATTTCTTTTGCAACCGGAGGTTCAGTTCTTCCAGCTTTTCCGCCTGGAGACTTAGAGAGTTAATAACGTTGGGCTTGCGGTCTTTGTTTCCCACAGTTGCCCATTCTTTTTCCGGCAGATCTTCTGGAGAAATTTCTTTCTTGAATTCGACAGGTTCCATCATTTGCCCGATCATGCCATCCCCCAAAATCATTACGGGATTACGGTATTTATCCGCAAGGTCGAAAGCTTCCAATGTTAAATCAACTGCTTCCTGGACGGATTGGGGGGCCAAAACAAGCATTTTATAATCTCCGTGCCCTCCCCCCTTAGTAGCCTGCAGATAATCAGACTGGGCCGGCTGAATTCCCCCAAGACCGGGTCCTCCCCGGATTATATTGACAATGACTCCGGGAAGCTCAGAACCAGCCATGTAGGAGATTCCCTCCTGTTTAAGGCTTATTCCCGGACTTGATGAAGAAGTCATTACCCTCGCTCCAGCCCCTGCAGCTCCGTAAACCATGTTAATTGCAGCAACTTCACTTTCAGCCTGCAGGAAAACTCCATCTTCCATGGGCAAACGTCTTGCCATGTAAGCCGGGAGTTCATTCTGAGGGGTTATAGGGTAACCAAAAAAGTAACGGCAACCTGCCTTTATTCCTGCTTCGGCGATCGCCTCGTTTCCCTTCATTAAAATCTTCTCGGCCATCATTTACCTCCTTCCTCTTTATATACTTCAATTACAGTGTCTGGACAGATTTCATAACAGAACCCACATCCAATGCATTTATCCATCTCTTCAACATAAGCGGGATGATAACCCTTCTTATTTATTCCATCGCTCATCTTGATTATTTTTACCGGGCAAACCCTTGGACACAGGTTACAACCCTTACACCTTTCGGAATCAAATACAACTTTAGGCACCACTTATCCTCCTTCCCTATCCACTTATTAGCTGTAAATCTGGGGTTCTTCACACCCCTGCAATACCCGGAGCGCGCCCTTCCAGAGCGCTTCCATTTCCTTCTCCCCGGGTTTAATTACCACAGGAGCAATATACTTAATCCTTTCCTCAATCAATTTAACCAGTGGAGGTGATTTGGCCATTCCTCCGGTCAGGATTACAGCGTCAACTTCACCCCAGTTTGCCGGAGCAAGACTTCCAATCTCTTTTGCTATCTGGTAGGCCATGGCTTCAAATACTTCCTCTGCTTTTTTATCCCCGTTTTCAATGTCCTTTTCAATCTGGACCAGGTCATTTTTTCCAAGGTAGGCAACCAGGCCACCCTGTCCTTTGATTCTTTTCTTAATAAAATCCTGGGAATATTTTTCCGAGAAACAGAGTTTGACCAGATCACCGACAGGCAAACCTCCGGACCGTTCGGGAGAAAATGGTCCTTCTCCATCCAGGGCGTTATTTACATCCACAACTTTTCCCTTCCGGTGGAGACCAACAGAAACGCCTCCACCCATATGGGTTATGATAAAGTTGGCTTTTTCATATTCAGTACCCATTTCTTCGGCAACATCCCGGGCTACAGCTTTCTGGTTTAAAGCATGGAAAATGCTGCGCCTTTCTATTTCCGGCATCCCCGAAAATTTGGCGATTTCATCCATTTCGTCAACGATAACCGGGTCAACTATAAAAGCGGGGCATCCTAACTGCTGTCCCATCTGGTAGGCCAGAATTCCCGCCAGATTGCTGGCATGTTCGCCCTGAACGCCAGCTTTTAAGTCTTCAACTATTTTCTCGTTAACTTCCCAGGTTCCGCCGGGAATGGGCTTTAAAAGCCCACCCCGGGCAGATATAGCATCAATATCCTCTACTGCAAAGCCCCTTTTCTCCAGGGTTTCCAGGATAACCTTCCTCCGGAAGTTTTCCTGGTCAGCTATTCTCTTGTAATCTTTCAGTTCATCACTGGAGTGCCGAACAGTTTCGTCCAGGACACACTCCTGTCCCTGGTAAAAAGCAAGCTTGGTTGAGGTTGATCCAGGATTGAGAACCAGGATCTTATAATCCATATTTCCCACTCCTAGCGCTTAATATAGTTACTGCGGACTTTGCCCATTTTTTCAATCCGCTCTTCAGCCAGCCGGTCAGCAGCTTTATAGGTCGGAATATTGTCTCTCTCCGCAATTTCAAGAACCATCTTTACGCTATCGTAAATTCCTGCTACAGACTGCAGGGCTCTTTCTTTGTTGTATCCTTTAAGTTCATCAGCAACGTTAATCAATCCACCCGCATTGATTACATAGTCCGGAGCATAGAGAATTCCTTTTTTCTCAAGCTCATCCCCGTGGCGTTCTTCAGCGAGGACGTTGTTGGCACCTCCAGCAATAATCTTACACTTGAGCTGAGGCAGAGTTTCATCATTTAATACCGCTCCCAGAGCACAGGGGGCAAAGATATCTACATCTACACCGTAAATTTCGTCAGGACCAACGGCTTTTACTCCAAATTCATCAACAACCTTCTTAACACGGTCTTCGTCAATATCGGTAATAAAAACTTCAGCACCTTCATCTTCGACCAGGTGTTTAACGAGGTAATAACCCACGCTCCCTACGCCCTGAACTGCAACTTTTTTGCCCTTCAGGCTGCGGCTGCCATAGACTTTCTCTGCACAGGCCTGCATTCCGTGCCATACTCCGTTGGCGGTAAAGGGAGAGGGATCTCCACTTGTTCCCATGAGTCCAACAACGTAGTCAGTTTCCATGGAAACAAAATTCATATCCTGAGGAGAAGTACCCACGTCTTCAGCGGTAATATAGCGGCCGTTTAAGCTTTGAACTGCCCGGCCAAAAGCACGCCACAATTCTTCACTTTTTTCTTTTTTGGGATCTCCAATAACTACCCCTTTGCCTCCCCCGAGGTTTAACCCTGCAACAGCAGCCTTATAGGTCATGCCTCTTGCCAGACGAAGAACATCTTCGATGGCTTCTTCTTCCTTTTCATAAACCCACATCCGGGTTCCGCCAAGGGCAGGGCCCAGGGTTGTATCATGGATACAAATCAGGGCTTTTAAACCAGATGTTTCATCATAATTAAAAACCAGCTGTTCATAATCATATTTCGCCATGTAATCAAATTTTTTCATTTCAAGATTCCCTCCTTAAAAATTTTTAACTATATGGCCAGTTTACCCAGGCCGATTGATAGGAGTTTGGTCCGGGCGTCATCTGCACGGGAGGTAAGCACTACCGGTACCTTTGCTCCCACCACAATACTTGCCCCCCGGAAACCGCCGAGATAAAGCATAGCTTTATAAAAAACATTCCCCGCTTCAATATCTGGCATTAGCAAAATATCAGCTTTCCCTGCTACCTGGCTGGTTATGCCTTTGTGTTTTGCGGCTTCTTCATTAACTGCATTATCCAGAGCTAAAGGACCATCAACAACAACACCTTTTATCTGTCCCCGCTCCGCCATCTTGGATAAAGCCGCGGCGTCTAAAGTTGCAGGCATATCAGGGTTGACCACTTCAACCGCGGCAAGAGGAGCAACCTTTGGTTTTTCAATTCCCAGCTTATGCGCTACTTCTGCCGCATTGGAAATGATCTGAGCTTTCTTTTCCAGGTCAGGAGCAATATTCATGGCCCCATCAGTCATAATTATCAGTCTACTCAAACCAAAGTCCATTACTGAAAGATGGCTTAAAAGCCTATCCCGACGAAGACCATATTCCTTAGTTAAAAGAGCCCGGAGAAGGGTTGAAGTCCCAATTAAACCTTTCATCAGGAATTCGGCTTCCCCCCCGGCCACGAGTTCCATGGTTTTTTGGGCAATTTCATCCGGGTCGGAGCAATCAACAATCCAGCCGGGATCAACCTGGAAGTCCGCCTTTTTTCCTGCTTCAATAATAGCCTCCCTTTCTCCAACAAGGACTGGTTCGATCATTCCACTTTCCTGGGCCTGTTTTACAGCTTCTAAAACCTCGCTATCGGCTGCTGCGGCAACTGCCATTTTTGCTTTTGGGCTTGATTGGGCTGCTTGTAAAAGCTCTTCCAAGTTTTTAAACATTACTCCACCTCTTCGCCATAATCTTTCGCCTCCTCTTCTCCTGTAGAGACCCGGTAAGCACCAAGCGCCAGAGCCTCCATCTCCATTGACCCCCGGATCACCCTTACTGGAGCAATGAACTCAACCCTTTTGGAAATTCCTTCTGTAAGATAATCCGATTTGGCGATGCCTCCTGTAAGGATTACCTGATCCACTTCTCCTCGGAGAACAGTTGCGGCCATTCCAATTTCCTTGCTAATCTGGTAAATCATGCCTTCATAGACCTTTTTTGCTTCTTCGTCTCCCTGGGAAATCCGTTTTTCGATTTCCCTGCAATCATTCGTTTCCAGGTAGGCCAGAAGTCCCCCGCGGCGGGTAATCTTGTTCCGCAATTCCCGGGGAGAATACTTGCCACTGAAGGCCATCTTAACCAGGTCACCAACAGGAAGTCCCCCGGTTCTTTCCGGAGAATAGGGACCCATTTCGTTGGCATTGTTAACATCCATAATTCGACCTTTTTCCAGGGCCGCTATGGATATACCCCCACCCAGATGGGCTACCACAGCGTTAAACTCATCCAGTTTTTTCCCCTTTTCCCCGGCAACAATTCGGGCTACCGCCTTGATATTAAGCGCATGTCCCAGGGAACGTCGCTGGATTTCCGGGATTCCAGAGTAGCGCGCCAGGGGTGTAAATTCATCAACGGAAACCGGATCCGTAATGTAGACCGGGATATTTTCATCTCGACCCAGTTCATACCCTATCAAACCTGCCAGATTAGACGGGTGCTGACCCTGCACTCCTACCCGTAAATCTTTGCACATTGCTTCATTTACTACGTAAGTACCGCCGGCGAGGGGTTTTAATAGGCCACCCCGGGCAGCAACTGCCATAAAATCAGCAGGTTTCCAGCCCTTTTGCTGTAAAAAATCTCGAACTACCTGCACCCGATAATCCAGCTGATCTGGAATATCGGGAAATTTCTCCATTTCCCCGACAGGATGCTGGATATTCTCATCAAGAATCAGCCCCTGAGCAGCATCCCACACTGCAAGTTTAGTCGAAGTTGAGCCGGGATTGATTACCAGAATTTTTTCACTCATAACCAAAGCCTCCTGTTATTTTCCCGAAAAAATCCTTCTAATCTGGTAAACTCCTTCGATTCGGTTCTCGGCCATCATGTCAGCCGCTTCAAGAGTCGGAATCTTGTTTTCCCGGGCCAGCCGGAATACCTCGAGGAGCATATCGTAGATTCCATCGGCTTTCTTAAAAGCTCTTTCCTTGCTGTATTCCTGCTCAGCAGTTTCGTCTGCTACCTGGATCAGGCCACCGGAATTAATTACATAATCCGGAGCATAAAGAATCCCTTTCTCTTCAAGAGCTTTTCCGTGTTTTTCTTCATCGGCGAGTACATTATTGGCTGCTCCACCGATAATTTCACAGTTAAAGCGGCCAATGGTTTCATCATTTACAACACTACCCAGAGCATTGGGAGAAAAGATATGGCATTCAACATCATATGCCTTTTCCGGATCTACAACTTCAACATCGGAATAATCCCTTTTTACTCGCTCCAGATGTTCTTCATTAACGTCACAAACAACAATTTCTGCTCCTTCTTCAGTCAGGTGACCAACAAGTTTGTGACCAACCTTTCCAACACCCTGCACTACAATTTTTAACCCTTCAAGGCTGTCAGTGCCATACTTTTCTTTGGCGCAGGCTTTAAGGCCCTTCCAGGTTCCGTAAGCTGTAATTACTGAGGTGTCTCCGCTTCCACCATATTCTTCGGGCAGAGCACCAACATATTCAGTTTCCCTTCCCATGACAACGAAATCTTCAAAAACAGTCCCAACGTCAGTCCCCGTGGAAAAACGACCTTTGAGCCCTTCGATGAAACGGCCCATGGCCCGGAACAGTCTCTCAGATTTATCCTTCTTGGGATCAGCATAAATTACAGCTTTGGCTCCTCCAAAATCAACTCCTGCAGCAGCAGATTTGTAAGTCATTCCCTTAGCCAGGCGCAGAGCATCGTAAATTGCCTCATCCTCGTTTTCGTAATCCCACATCCGGCAGCCCCCCAGCCCCGGACCTAAAACAGTATTGTGGATGGCAATAATTCCCTTCAGTCCTGATTTTTTGTGCTGGCAAAGAAACAACTGCTCGTGCCCTTCCTTGGCCATTTCCTTGAATATTTCCATTAAATACCCTCCCTCCTGTTTTTCTCATAATTATAATAAAAGCAAAACTTGTACCAAAAAAAGAACCCCGTTCAGGACTGGGGTTCTCACCAACCCATCCTGCAGGCCCCTGCAGTTTTTGCAACTTTTTGCAGGAAGTTTTTTTCAGTCAAGGTTGTGTTTTTTCATTTTGTAGTAAAGATTGCGTTCAGAAATCCCCATTTTTTCTGCGGCTTTTTTCCGGTTACCCTCGCTGGTGGAGAGGGCCCTGCGCAAAACCTCTCTTTCTTTTTTCTGCAGGGCTCCTTTCAGATCCAGTATTCCATCCGCAGAAATCTCTTCCTCTCCGACCTGAATATCAGCAAGTTTGTAAGCCAGTCCCAAAGCCGGAAAGTGTTGAGCTTCGAGAACTTCGGAATTATAATTAACTTCTATCATTGCTCGCCCAACCACATTCTCCAGCTCGCGAACATTTCCCGGCCAGTCATATTCCTGCAGGAGTTCCAGCGCTTCCGGAGCACATTTTTTTACCATTCGCCCATATTCCTGGTTAAAGCGCCTGATTAAGTGATTTACCAGTTTAGGGATATCAGTTTTCCTTTCCCGTAGAGGGGGAAGATAAATCGGAAAAACATTAAGACGATAATATAAGTCCTCGCGGAAATTCCCTTTTCGAACTTCTTCTTCGAGGTTGGCGTTCGTTGCCACAATGACCCTTACGTTAACATTGACGGGGTCAGTACCTCCTACTGGAGTAAATTCTTTCTCCTGGAGCACACGCAGGAGTTTAGCCTGCATCTGAAAATCCATCTTGGCGACCTCGTCCAGGAAAATCGACCCATTATTTGCTTCAGCAAATAATCCCTTTTTGCCCCCAGGGCGGGCTCCGGTGAAAGCCCCTTCCTCGTAACCGAATAATTCGCTTTCAATCAAAGTATCGGGAATAGCTGGGCAGTTAACCCGGATAAACTGGGCCTTACTCCGGGCGCTTTCATTATGAATCGCGTGCGCAAAAAACTCTTTTCCTGTTCCACTCTCTCCCCTGAGCAAAACTGTAACCGGGGTCTGGGAAGCTTTTTTAGCCTGTACTATTACTCTTTTTATCCCCGGGCTTGATCCAATAATATCTTCAAAAGCATACTTGGCCCGGAGCCGTCGGAGCATCCAGTTGGCCCGATCCAGTTCATCGGATAATTTCTTCAGCTCCGAAATATCATGGATTACTCCCACACTTCCCCGCAACTTTCCGTTTATTATAATCGGGGCAACATTAACAATTACATCCCTTTTCTGGGGGCCAACTTTAAGCGGAACTCCGGTTACAGGTTTACCGGTTTGTAAAACCTTGTAGTGCATGCTCTCCCCTTCAGCTATATCAACTGTCGCCGGACGACCAATAACGTCTTTCTCGGTAAGTCCAGTAATTCTGGTATAAGCAGGGTTTATTAAAAGTCCCCGTCCGTTTTCATCAACCACGGAAATGGCATCCTGGGCGGAATCAATAATTGCCTGGAGCATCTGTAAACTCTCCCCCTGCAGGGGGTCTGAGTTAAGGATGGCAAGAAATTTCTGGAAAGGGGGCGGCAATTCTGCTTCATTACCTCCCGTTTGGAGTTTAATTACCAGATCATAATTTTTATTTTTTACTTCTTCCCGGTAAACCTCAATACCCCTCAAAAGCTCAAGTTGCTGGATAAAGCTCTGCCAACCCTGAAGGGATTGGGGTATCAAAACTCTCATTATTCTTTTCCTCCTACCGCCCAGGGAGGTTGCAGGTGAATCTCCACAGGTAATATATCCCCGGGAAGGTCAACCTCGGGAATTAAATCAGCCAAAACAGCCGTAAACTTAATTGGTATGCCCTGCTCCCGGGCCAGGGTTTCAACTCGATTGTAGCCCTCTTCTACTTCCCCCCGAGATGTTTCCGCTCCAAGATTCCCGTTAGCAACAAAATGCGTAACCTCAAGGCGAGAAGCATTTTCAATGGCTTCTTTCAATTCGAGCAGGTTCTTTTTATTTGAAGAAAAAGGCCTATAGGGATTAATGACCATAATCAATTCGTAATTTCCCGGGGTGAGGTATTGGCCCAGGCTACCCAGGACCCTGGCTCCATCATCATCACCCCCTACATCTAAAACCGCTTCCCGTTCCGGGGCCTGAAGAGCTCTGTAGATTTCGGAGGTAATAATCGGTAGATCGGCCTGAGCCATATCCCTGGGATAAATTAAATCAATTCCCGCCTTTTCTAAGGTTTTTTCTGCTTCTCTAAGCCGAAAATACGGTTTTACAATATCAAGATCCACAAGAAAAGGCGGTTTTTCCCTGGAAAGAGCATAGTTAATACTGATTTCGGTTTTTCCACTGCCAAAATTACCCGCAAAAATTTTAATCCGAGCCATAATTTCTCTCCTTCCCCTTATTAATTTCTATTTCCAGACTGATTTCCCTCTTTAGCAAAACAGCCTTTCCTGTGGGAAAAACTATTATGGGAAGATTGGGAATTTAAATAAAAAGCGATCCATTTCCTCTAAATTTCCCCTTATTTTAATTAACCCTCTCAAGGTAAAAAACCAGTCCCCTACTTCTTATTCCCCGATTGCTCAAAAACACAGGTCTTGCAATTTTGCTTAACAATTGCACAGTGTTTTTTTTAATTAATGTCTATATTTATCCTTTTTTTGCTAAATCAATATAAAAAGAGGATTTCTTTAAGATTTTAGCGAAACGTTTAAAGAACAGTAAAATAAAAAGGAGGATCTTTATGGTGAAAAGAAAATCTGTAATAATGTTGTGTCTCGTCTTCCTGCTGGCCCTGGGTTTATCCCTAAACGCCTCGGCCACACGGGTTCCTGAATTTACCATACTCACAACAACTGAAGGCTATGATCCGATCCGTTTCGAAGCAGCCTTTTTAATTCAGGATGCCTGGGCAGCTCTTGGTATCCAGGTCGATGTTCAGCCCCTGGAATTCAGCACCCTGATTGACAGGTTCTACAACGAACAGGACTTTGATATTGCTATTGTCGGTTGGTCGGGCCGGGTTGACCGCCTCGATCCCCAGCATTTCCTGGGAACACTCCATTCCGGTCAGACTGATGTCGGTGGGAACAACCCTGGAGGCTATGAAAACGAACGCTACGATGAACTTTTCGAAATGCAGGCCCGGGAATTTGATCCTGATCAGCGGCGGGAATATGTCCTGGAAATGCAAAAGGTTGCCATGGAAGAACAACCCCTGAGTATTCTTTTCTACAGGGATGAAGTCCTTGCGTACAATGTAAATACCTTCGCGGGTTATGTTCCCATGGCCGGAGAGGGCCTCTACACCGAGTGGCTTCCATTTGATGTTTATCCCGTTGGGGACTCCAACACCCTGACCATCGGAACCAGCCAGGAACCGGACAATATTAACCCCCTCGATTCAACCACTGTCTGGGGCTGGAAATTCATGCGCCTCTACTACGACAAACTGGTTCGCTTATCCCCGGATATTGAACCACTTCCCTGGGCAGCAGAATCAGTAGAAGCCTATGACGAACAGACTATCGAAGTTGTTATTCGGGACGACATGCTTTTCCACGACGGGGAGCCTGTAACTGTAGAAGACGTTAAATTCTCCTACGATTACATGGTGGAACAGGACTTTGCTTACTTCCGTCCCTTCTACGATCCCCTGGAAGAGGTTATTATTATCGATGACCAGACCCTGCACTTTGTCCTCAAAGAACCTACCTCTTTCTTCATTACAGTAACCCTGAGCCAGATCCCCATCCTTCCCAAGCACCTCTGGGAAGACATCGAGGAGGCCAATCAGCTCGCCCCTGAAGATGTTCCCACAATTGGTAGCGGCCCCATGAAGTTTGACCGCTACGACCGCGGGGAATACAAGCGGCTGGTCAAGTTCGAAGATTACTTCTTGGCTGATGAAATTAATATTGAAGCAATTGACTATATCATATACGCTGACGCCGAAGGAACCTATACCGGTATGGTCACTGGTGAAGCTGACATGACTGCCTGGAGATTGGAACCCGCTCAAATTAATCTCGCCGAGCAGGAAGATCACCTGGAAGTTGTCAGTGTTCCCGACTTTGGTTACTACCACATGACCTACAATACCCGCCTGCCCGCACTGGATGATCCTGATTTCCGCCGGGCAATTGCCCACTCCATCCCCCACGAGACCTTGGTCAATGTTCTCCTGGATGGCCGTGGCGAGCGGGGAACTTCAATAATTGCGCCTGTAAACACCTTCTGGCATAATCCTGACGTTCCCATCTTTGAATACAGCCTTGAAACCGCACGGATCCTGCTGGAGCAGGCCGGTTACTGGATAGACGATGACGGCCGGCTTAATCTGCCGTAAGATTAAAAACAAGCGGGGAGGGAGGGGACTCCCTCCCCTCTCTCTTCTATTCCAAATTTAAAATTAGAACCGGAGGGAGCTTATGGGTAAAAGAAAATTTATTTTTCGGCGCCTTCTGCAAATGGTAGTAACTTTTTTGATAATCCTGACCGGGCTCTTTTTCGTTTTTCGCCTGACCCTACCTGACCCAACTGCTGCCCTGGTTATGGAAGGATTATCTGCAGAAGCCCAGGCCATGGTTCGAGCCCGTTTTGGCCTTGACCGGCCCCTGTGGCAACAGTATTTTATCTACCTGGGTAACTTTTTCCAGGGTGAATTCGGCATGTCCTTTCATTACCGATCGGCGATCGCCCCAATTGTCTGGGAAAAGCTTTTAAACACCCTGGTATTGATGTTCCCGGCAATAATTGTTTCCTACTCTATTGGTCCCCTGCTCGGGGTAATATTATCCTGGCGGAGAGGGACAAGAGTCGAATTCAGTGGTATTGTGGGGGGACTTTTTCTTCGTTCAGCTCCAGTTTTCTGGACGGGGATGATTTTCATTATGGTTTTTGGTATCTGGCTGGGAATTCTTCCAACCAGCGGAATGAGAACACTACCTTATGAAGCCGCTCATTTCTGGGATAAAATTTTCACTTTTGATTTCCTCTGGCATTTAATGCTGCCCGCTTTTACTATTGCCATCTACTACGTGGCATTACCAATGCTAATCATGCGCAATACCATGCTGGAGGTAATGGGTGAGGATTTTATTGAATTATGCCAGGCCAAAGGTTTAAATGAACGAACAATAATGTATAAACACGCTGCCCGCAACGCCCTGCTGCCTGTTGTAACCCAGGCGGCTATCACCGTCGGCCTGGCTGTTGGAGGGCAGGTTGTGGTTGAAGTTGTCTTCTCCTGGCCCGGCCTGGGGCGGGAAATAATTCAGTCTGTAAGAACCAGTGACTTCCCTATGGCCCAGGCTTGCTTTATGTTAATGGCCGGAATGGTTATGGGAATGAATTTCCTGGCTGACCTGGTTTACGGCTACCTTGATCCCCGGGTTGTTTACCAGAAAGGGGGCAAATAATATGAGCAAACAAAGCAGCCGCTGGAAACAATACCAGCCTTATTTTCAATCAATGAAGGCACCTTTTAAAGCAATCTGGGCCGATCCCCTGGGGCGACCGGGATCAATTTTATTTCTCCTGGTTCTCTTTGTGGCAATTTTTGCTCCCCTCCTCGCAACCCACGACCCCCATGAAATGAACCAGCGTGTGGAAGGAACAGCTGCAACTTTTATTGAGGGGCAATGGGAAAGAATGCGGGTAATTGGTTACAAACCATTAACCGCAACTGCGGTCATCTCCCCGGGTGAAAGTTTTGCTGTCGGTAGGGAAGGAACCATTCTTCACTTCGATGGTAACCGGTGGAATGAAGAAGAATCGCCTGTAAATACCTCCCTGCTCTCAGTTGACTTCTTTTCTTCTGAGTTCGGTTTTGTTGTAGGAGAAAATGGGGTAATTATCAAGTATGATGGCCTTTCCTGGGAACAGTTGGAGAGTCCCGTAGAGATAGCACTTAATGGGGTTGCAGTCCCAGCCCCTGACAAAGCGATCGCCGTTGGCGAAGACGGAACAATTCTCAGCTGGGACGGAAACTCCTGGAGCATTCTTGATAACCCTGCCACCCGAGATTTAATGGCCATTAATATGGTCAACCCCAATTCGGGAGTAATCGTGGGAGACAGGGGAACCATCCTTCATTACCAGGATGGAGAATTTGTTAATCCCTCTTACCGGACTTTTATGGATGGGACCTTCCGCAGGTTAAATGCCGTTGCCCTTTCCGAGGAGGGCTTTGGTTTTGCCACCGGAGAAAGGGGTGAAATCCTCGGATTTGATGGGGAAGACTGGTATAACATGACCAGTCCTGAAAGTCGGGAGCTAACAGCAGTAGGAATTGTTGGTCCCGAAGAAGCTTATATCCTTGGGATTCGCGGAATCATTCTTAAATTTGACGGTGAAAACTGGACAAGGCTCGGTCTGGGTTACCACCGCAGTTTTCGCGGGCTGGATATTGAGGACGGTTACGGTTTTGGAGTTGGGACTGATCCCTATATCAACGAATTATCCCCTCCCACCTGGGAGCACCTTTTTGGAACCACCCACCTGGGAAGGGATATCTGGAGCCAGGTAATGTACGGTTCGCGGACTGCGCTAATTGTGGGAATCGTCACCGCCCTTATTGTTAATATTATCGGGGTGGTTATTGGCTTAACCTCGGGTTATTTCCGGGGGCGGGTTGATAATATCCTGATGCGCATAGTTGACATTATGTACGGTCTTCCGCTGGAACCCTTTGCCATTATCCTGGTTTTAATTTTCCGGCCCAGCCTTTGGATTATTATCCTGGCAATTGGGCTTTTAACCTGGAGAACAAATGCCCGGATTATTCGCTCCCAGGTCCTTTCCCTGGTTGAGCGCCCCTTTATTAAAGCTGCCCGGGTAGCCGGAGCAAGTAATTTACGAATAATTCTGGTTCACATCGCCCCCAATGTCCTTCCCCTTGCCTTTTTGCAGCTCGCCGTAGCAATTGGCTATGCAATAACAGCAGAAGCGACCCTTAGTTTCCTGGGCCTTGGCCCACCAAGGTTATACAGCTGGGGCACAATACTGCACGCTGCCCGTCTGTCGGGGGCCTGGCGAACCGCCTGGTGGTGGGTAATCCCCCCCGGTATATTCATAAGTTTGACAGTGGTATCAGTATTCCTGATTTCCAGATCACTTGAAGTTCTTACTAATCCACGCCTGAGAGGAGGTAGTACCCGTGCTCCTAGAAGTAAAAAATCTTAAAACCTACTACCAAGTGGATGATATTGTAGTCAAGGCACTGGATGGAGTTTCTTTTAAACTGAAAAAAGGAGATAACCTGGGGCTTGTTGGGGAAAGTGGCTGTGGAAAAACAACTGCCGCCAAATCAATCAACAGGATCCTACCTCCCAACGGGGGAATTGTTGACGGCCAGGTTATTTTCAAAGGCAAGGACCTGGTCCCCCTCAATAATAATCAGATGAACAAGGTTCGCTGGAAAGAAATTTCCATGGTTACCCAGAGTGCCATGAACGCCCTGGACCCGGTTTATAAGATCGGGGACCAGATTACTGAAGCTATCCATACGCACGAAAATATGAGTAATAAAGAAGCTTTAAAGCGGGCCAAAGAGTTATTTGGGATGGTTGGACTGGAGAAAAAGCGTCTCAGGGATTTCCCCCATCAGCTATCGGGGGGAATGAAACAGCGGGTTGTAATCGCAATGGCTCTTGCTCTTAGCCCGGACCTGGTAATCGCCGATGAGCCAACAACCGCCCTGGATGTGGTTGTCCAGGATGGGATTTTAAAACAATTTATTGATCTGCAGAGCCAGATCCAGTCTTCAATAATCCTCGTTACCCACGATATCTCGGTTGTGGCTGAAATCTGTCAGCGGGTTGCAGTTATGTACGCGGGAAAAATAATGGAACAGGGCACAACCAGGGAAATTTTCAAAGATTCCTTCCACCCATATACCCTGGGCTTACTGAACGCCTACCCCACCCTCGAAGCTGCCAAAGGCGATATTATCTCCATTCCCGGATCTCCCCCGGACCTGGCAACAGATATTACCGGCTGTCGGTTCCGGGAACGCTGTCCCTTCAGTACAGAAAAATGCAGGGAAGAACCTGATCCTGTTGAAGTTGCTCCAGGTCACGAAGTTCTCTGCCACTACCCGGAAAAAGTCGAAACCTTCCGGAAAGAGTCTACCAAGACTTCAACCTGGCAGGGAGAAACACCTCCACCGAGCAAAAAAGGAACTGTTGGAGAAAAAAATGCGCTCGAAATTCAGGGTTTGAAAAAATATTTCCCCATCAAACAAAGTTTCTTCGGAGGCAAAAAAACAATTCTGAGGGCTGTTGACGGTGTAGACTTTACTGTAAAAGAAAGAGAAATCGTAGGCCTGGCTGGAGAAAGCGGCTCAGGAAAGAGTACTATCGGTGAACTCCTTGCCAACCTGCAAAACACCACGGACGGGAAAATTCTCTACCTGGGCAAGGAAACTGAATTGCAAAAGAAAAAACACGATAAGGCTTTTCGGCGCAATTTCCAGGTTGTTTTCCAGGATCCTTATGAAACTCTTAATCCTCGTTTTACTGTATTAAATACAATCATGGAACCTCTTGTGATTCATAAAATCGGCAAGGATTATGAAGACCGGCTGGAAAGGGTTAAGAAAGCCCTACAATTAGCCGAGCTTTCCCCTCCTGAAAACTTCCTTTCCCGTTTCCCCCATCAGCTCTCTGGAGGGCAAAGGCAAAGAGTGGCATTAGCCCGAGCTATTGTCCTTGAACCCAAATTCATAATAGCTGACGAACCAGTTTCCATGCTTGACGTTTCCATTCGGGCCGGAATTTTAAACCTGCTAAAACGCATGCGAGATGAACTCGGAGCTTCCCTTATTTACATTTCACACGACCTGGCCACAATCCGTTATATCTGCAATAGAACTGCTATTCTTTACCTCGGCCGGATTATGGAAATTGGTGAAACGGAAAAAGTAATCGCCCAGGCTGCACACCCTTATACCCAGATGCTTTTAGCCGCTGTTCCCATACCTGACCCGGATACAAACCGGGAACGGGTTGATCCCCGGGGAGAAATCCCCGATCCCATTGACATGCCCAATGGTTGCCGTTTTCACCCCCGCTGCCCCAAAGCTTTTGCCCGCTGTGGCTGGGAAGGTAAAGACGTCCGTAATCTCCTGGAAAATCCTGAGTTTGAAGATCTGGCAAAACCTTTTGCCGATGAAATCTCGGGTTACGAAATTGAAGGGCTGGACCTCATTGTCAAAATGCAGTGGAAAGGGGAAACTCGCTGGGAAGAATTGAAAAAAACCCTGGAAAAAATCATGAATAATAATAATTCAACTATGCTGGAAACTATGACAGAAATGAAGGTTGAAGATACTGGGTTGCGTATTTCTTTCCCTCCCAAAGAAGACCCCCAGATTAAAAACATCGATTCTGATCATGATGTTGCCTGTTATCTTTTCTAATAATCAATAAAGGCGGCCTTTCGGCCGCCTTTTTCTTTTTAACCGGCTTGGGTTTCTAGCCGCAGTTTGTCTGCTATTTTGGCAATAAATTGAGAATTTGTTGGTTTCCCTGATTTTTCCTCAACGGAATTCCCAAAGATGCTTTTCATTTCTGCAAAATTCCCCCGCTCCCAGGAAACCTCAATTGCGTGCCTGATAGCCCTCTCTACCCGGGAAGGGGTAGTATTATATTTTTTGGCTACGGTGGGGTATAATTCTTTTGTTACAGCACCAATTAATGCAATTTCTTCAATTACCATTGTAATGGCATCCCGTAGGTACAGGTATCCCTTTATATGAGCAGGAACACCAAGTTGATGCATAATATTGGTTACCCTTACTTCAAGATTATTACTGCTTTTTTTAAATCCGGTTTTTTTGAAATTTGTTTTTTGGGGGCTGGAATCCTTTAACTGCCTGATCCTTTTGCCCACTATCTCCAGGTCAAAAGGCTTTAAAATATAGTAATCAGCACCCAATTCCACAAACCGCTGGATAACGTCCTGGTGTCCAAATGAAGTAAGCATAATTACCTTTAAGTCAGGGTCTCGGCCTTTTTCATTCAATTCTTCCAGGACTCCAATGCCATCGAGATAAGGCATAATAATGTCAAGGAGTAAAACATCAGGAGGATTCCTTTCCATTAATTCCAAGCATTTAGCACCATCATAAGCAACACCTATCAGTTCTAAATCGTCCTGTTGGGAAAAAAATTCCTCGACCATTTCGCAAAAATCCAGGTTGTCATCGGCAAGTAAAACCTTAATTTTTTCTTGAATCATCTATGATAACCACCTCCATTTTTTGATCAATTAGGATTTTCTATATTTTATAACAATTTCCTTTTTTCTGGAAAAATTTTTTTAATTTTTCTAAAAAACAAAGGGCACCCGCCAGGATGCCCTTAAATTTAACAAATTTTATTTCATTGGCTCCCCTTCTTCGCCTGAGCCTTTTCCAGCATTTCCCGGGCATGGGATATTGCTGTTTCGGATTGCTCCCCCTCCAGCATCCTGGCAAGTTCCTGGGTTCGATCTTTTGATTGCAGTTCAAGAACCCTGGTTCTAGTCACTCCATCTTTAATTTCCTTGTCAATGAAAAGATGTTTATCGGCCATACTTGCAATGTGGGGCAGATGAGTTATTGTTATCACCTGGCGCCTGGCACTTATCTGGTCCAATTTTTCGGCAACTTTTTGCGCGGTTTTTCCCCCGATACCGCTATCAATCTCATCAAAAATCATCGTGGGAACCTGTTCCTGGTCGGCAGTTAAGGCTTTCAAAGCAAGCATCAGGCGGGATATTTCTCCCCCTGAAGCAATCTTTGTCAGGGGCTTTAAATCTTCTCCCGGGTTCGGAGAAAGCATAAAATCTATTTGATCAATTCCATGCTCGGAAAAAGCAATTTTTCCACCTTCTGGCCCAATACCATTATTATCCGGGATCCTTTTGAAATTTACTCGGAAGCGGGTTTGAGGCATTGCAAGGCCCTTCAGTTCATTGACCAGAAGTTCAGCCATTTTTTTTGCAGCCTCTTTTCTTTTTTGGGAGAGCTGCTGGGCAAGCTCCAGGTACTCAGTTTCCCCCGATTCAATCTTTTTTTCCAGTTCTTCGGTTTTTTCCTGACTTCCCTTGAGGGTTTTATATTCTTCTTTCGCTTTTTCCAAAAATTCAATAACCTCCGCAAAGGAAGGTCCGTATTTTCTTTTCAAATCATTTATTCCGCCAATTCTATTTTCAACTTCCCGCAAACGGGCCTCATCAAAGACGATACCATCAGCATAGCTCCTGATTTCCCGGGCAAGTTCCTGCAACTGATAATAGGAGCTGCTCAGGAGTTCTTTCGCATTTTCCAGTTGGGCATCAATTTCCTTTAATTCTTTCAGTTCTCTATGGAGATAACCCAGCTGATCATTTATTCCCGTTTCCACCTCTTCCCCACTTAAACTCGAAAAAATTTCCTGGCATTTGGTATATAATAATTCCACATTGGTCAAAATTCTGTGTTCCTGGTTTAGCTGTTCTTCTTCTCCGGGTTCGAGGTTTGCGTCTTCCAGTTCTTTGATTTGGAATTCCAGCAATTCCAGGCGCTGTTGTCTTTCTCTTTCCGAACGCCGTAACCTTTTTAATTCTTCCCTTGCCTTTTGCAGTTTTTTGTAGCCCTCTTCAACCTCGATTTTTACAGCTTTAAATTCTCTTCCCCCAAAGTGATCCAGAAATTCCCGTTGACTATCTTCGGAAAACAGGGATTGATGCTCGTGCTGACCGTGAATATCAATTAGAAAGGGGGAAATTTGCTTTATCAGTCCCAGGGTTGCAATTTGGCCATTGATCCTAACCCGGTTATTGCCCGAACGAGAAATCTCCCGGCTTAAAAGCAGGTTGTCTTCTTCATCTTCAATACCCAGCTCCCTGAGCTTTTCTTTTAAATTCGGAAGATCTTTAACTTCGAAAAGGGCCCGGATTTCTGCTTTTTCCGCGCCCGTTCGTATGAAATCCAGGGAAGCCCTTGCTCCCAGTAAAAGTTCCAAAGCACCGATTAAAATCGATTTTCCTGCGCCGGTCTCACCTGTCAAAATATTGAGACCGGGGGAAAATGCAATATCCTGCCTTTCAATCAGGACAAAATTATTTATCCCCAGTTCAACCAGCACTTTAAATAAACCCCCTATTCAATTCCCACCAGTTCTCGCAGACGATGTAAAACTTCCTCTTTATTACATTTCTCCTCCAGGGCAACAAAAATACAGTCATCTCCAGCCACACAACCCATTACTTCTTTCCACTCCAGGTTATCAATTGCAGAAGCAAGTCCTCCGGCAGTCCCGGAAAGGGTTTTTACCACAATCATGTTCCCGGTTAACTCTACACTCAAGACAAAATTTTTGAACATTTTTTCTATCCAGCGGGCCATTTTGTATTTGTCTGCCTCGGGTGGCATGGCATATTTATAGCTTCCATCTTCAACTGGAACCTTGATCAAACCCAGATCTTTTATGTCCCTGGAAACAGTTGCCTGAGTAACCTCAATCCCTTCCTCCTGCAGAACTTTGGCCAGTTCTTCCTGGGTTTTAATCCGCTCATTTTTTATAATGTTAATTATCTTAAGATGCCTTTTCCCTTTCATGCTTTACCCCCTATCCCTTTGTAGTTTAAGCGTTTTTGTAAAATCTGATAAAAATCTTTCTCCGAAAAACGAACCAGGAGAGTTTTCTCTTCCGCTGCGGCTATTTTGACAACATCATCTTTTACCAAACGAAGCCCCTCCTGGCCGTCGACTGTTAACATAACCCGTCTATCTGCTCTCCTCACCTTGATTTCAATTTGCTCTTCCTTCCGGACCACCAGTGGTCGAGCATGTAATGAATGGGGGCAAATCGGAGTAACAATGAAAGCTTCAACCATGGGATGGATAATAGGTCCTCCTGCACTCAGGGAATAAGCAGTTGAGCCAGTTGGAGTTGAAACAATTAATCCGTCTCCAGGAAAGGTACTGATGTAAATCTGTTGCAGATAAAGATCAAGTTCAATTATCCGGGCGAAGGCCCCCTTGCTAATAACAATATCATTTAAACCCAAAACACGAGCAATTTCAAGGCCCCTGCGGCAAACCCAGCCTTCAACCATCGCTCTTTCCTCAACCCGGTATTTTTTTTCCAGAATATTATCCAGGACTAAATCCAAATCCTCAGCTTCCATTTCTGTTAAAAAACCCAAACGCCCCAGGTTAAAACCCAAAATGGGAATATTGGATCCGGCGAAAAACCTGGCCGTATGCAGAAATGTCCCATCTCCTCCCAGAATGAGCAGGAGTTCTGCCTCTTTGCGAAGCTGTCTTCGGGACATTGCTGTCCCCTTTCCCTGCAGGCCAGGGGCATCCTCCTGGGAAATATAAACCGGCAAATCCCGGCCCTTCATTTTTTCGATTAGAGCTTCGGCAACCTGCGCGGCCTTTTTTTTCTCTTCATTTACAATCAATCCAATTTTCAAGACCAACACCTCTATTTGAGTCTTGCCATGCAATCCAGCCAGTCCTGGGGGGAAAAATTCCCTTCTCCCCCTTTTTGGGCCAGGAGAAAAAATTCCTGGTTCCCGCTAACTCCCCTTGGAGAAGCTGGAGCAAGTCCAACAAATCCCAGCCCATTTTCCTTTTTAGAATCCGCAACTTTTTTTACTGCAAAAAGCTGGTCGGTTTCTTTGCGAACCAGCCCTTTTTTGCCAATTTTTTCCGGACCTACTTCAAACTGCGGTTTGGCCAGCGTTAGAAAAAAACCTCCATCTTTCAGAGCAGTTACAAGGGCCGGAATAACTTTGGTCGCAGAAATAAAAGAAAGGTCCAGGACTATGAAGTCCAATTTTTCTTTAATAAAATCCGGAGAAAAATAACGGAGATTATAGTTTTCGATAACAATAACCCTGGGATCAATTCGAAGCTGGGAGTCCAGCTGGTTTTTTCCAACATCCACTGCATATACCTTGCGGGCCCCGCGCTGTAAAAGACAAGAAGTAAAGCCTCCGGTAGAAGCTCCCCCATCAAGAACAACCATGTCTCTGGGAGCAAAATTTAACTGGTCAAGGGCATGGGCAAGCTTAATTCCTCCCCGCCCGGGGTAAGGAACCTGCGGGGCCACATCTATTTGGGCGCCGGCTTTTATTTTTGCCGCAGGCGTTTTAATTATTTCGCCTTCTACCGTTACTTCTCCTTTACGTATTGCTGTTTGCGCCTTATTTCTTGAAGAAAAAAGCCCTAGTTCTACGAGCAAAAGGTCCAATCTTTTCTCCATAATCTGAATCCCTTTTTGGTTTTTTTGAACGGGAAATCCAAAAATCCTCAATCCTATCCACCATATTATCAATATCAAGCCCGTTTTCCCGCAACAATTCACCAATATTTCCATGGGTAATAAACCGATCGGGAAGACCAAGATTTAAAACAGGTTTTTCAATCTTTCCCCGGGCCATAAACTCAAGAATAGCGGAGCCCATTCCCCCCGCTACATAATTTTCTTCCAGTGTAACAACCATTGAAACATTTTTAATCCAGCTGGAAAGATTTTTTTCATCGAGGGGTTTAATAAACCTCAAGTCAGCAACACCTACTGAATAACCTTTGGCCTCCAATATTTCTGCAACCTGATATCCATCCCAGACCATGCTCCCGCTGCCCAGGAGCAGGATATCCTTGCCCCTGCGGAGCATTTCCCCTTCTCCCCGGTTGATGGGTTGATCACTCTGGAATGGCGGTTGGGGAACGCTTCCCCTGGGATAGCGGATTGCCACCGGCCCCTCACAACTCTGGGCCCAGGCAAACATCTTTTCCATTTCCACCCGATCCCGGGGAGCAAGAACCGTCATATTGGGTATATGGCGGAGGAAAGAAAGGTCAAAAACCCCGTGGTGGGTTTCTCCATCCGCCCCGACCAATCCGGCCCGGTCGATGGCAAAAATTACCGGGAGTTTGGGCAGGCAAACATCGTGGATAATTTGATCATAGGCTCGCTGTAAAAAAGTAGAATATATGGCAACCACGGGTTTTAAGCCTCCCCGGGCCATTCCAGCGGCAAGGGTAACCCCGTGTTGTTCCGCAATTCCAACATCAAAAAAACGGTCAGGGAATTTTTGGGAAAATTTATCAAGTCCCGTCCCATCGGGCATCGCAGCAGTAATAGCAACAATATTTTCATCCTTCTCCGCCATTTTACAAATTATGTCGCTGAAACAGCTCGTAAAGCTTTTTCCCTTGGAGCGGACTTTTCCCTCTCCATTTTCCAGGATAAAAGGTCCCGTCCCGTGAAAACGGGAAGGACTCTTTTCTGCCGGGTGATAACCCTTTCCTTTTTCCGTAATAGCGTGGATCAAAAGGGGGCCATCCAGTCTCTTACAGCGCTGAAAATACTGGCGAAGGGCGGAAATATCATGCCCGGAAACAGGGCCCAGGTAGGTAAAACCGAGCTCTTCAAAAAACACACCGGGAAGAACAAGGTACTTTAAGCTATCTTTAATCCGATCGGCGGCAAATGCCATCCGCCCGCCAATAGCCGGAATCCTCTTCATCAAAAACTCCGCGTCACTTCTCAGTTTTTGATAAACCGGTTCAGTGCGAATTCTTGCCAGGTAATTGGCCAGGGCCCCCACGTTTTTGGATATTGACATTTCATTATCGTTTAAAACCACTATTATTTTTTTGTTCAGGTGACCAATATGATTCAGTGCTTCCAGGGCCATTCCTCCGGACAGGGCCCCGTCTCCAATAACTGCAATTATTTCGTGAGCCTCACCTTTTTGTTCCCGGGCCATTGCCAATCCCATTGCTGCGGAAAGGGAGGTACTGCTATGACCGGTTTCAACAATATCGTGTTCGCTTTCACTTCTTTTGGGAAAGCCACTAATTCCCTTGTATTTGCGGAGAGTTTCAAATTCTTTTTGTCTGCCTGTCAGCAATTTATGGGCATAACTCTGATGTCCCACATCCCAGACAAGTTTATCCAGAGGGCTAGAGAAAACCGAGTGAAGGGCCACAGTCAATTCAACAACCCCTAAATTGGAAGCGAGATGTCCTCCATTTTTAGAAACAACATCAATTATTCTTTCCCTGATTTGATCAGAAATATTTTTAAGATCATTTGGATCACATTCCCGCAATATTTCAGGCCCTTTTATATCATCCAGCTTGATCATTTGCTGCGCCCTCCTTTTCTTTTGCTCGGGTTAAAGCCCTGGACAATAGCTATGAAATTCCCCACAAAACCAATAATTTCATTAGCCCTGTTTATCCCAATTCCCTTGCAAAACCCTTTTCCGCCCACCGTTAAAGCGGCCGCAAGGGCTACAATTGTTATATTTAAAACTGCTTCACTTAAATCAACCGCGAAGGCCAGGCGAACTACAATCATTGCACCCAGTGCCCCACTAACAGTTCCGCAAATATCCCCAACAATATCGCTGCAAAAGGTTGCTACTCTATCTGCATTCTGGACAAGTTGCAGACCTGTTCTGGCTCCAAAATCTTTCCGGGCCGCCCGGGCGTTAAACGGGGCAACATCAGCCGCTGCTGCAGCAACCCCAATCATATCAAAAACAACACCAGTAGCTATAATAAGGAGAAAAACAATTGTCGCCAGGAAGGAGGTCAGGTTAGCAACCGCCAAACGGGAAAAAGCCACCACCAGGATGGCAATAAAAAAAGTGGAGATGCCCATTGTTATTCCCGTCTGGAGGTTCTTGTTCAATACTTTTCCCCCCAAAAAATAATTCCAGGTGCATCGGCGGTAATAGACCGGATAAATGCTGCGGCTTAGGTCCAGCAGGCTTTCCCAGTGATCTCCAAAAGGTTGCCCTTTTTGGCGGTTTCCCTTTAAATCACTCTGCAATGTTGCCATAAGCAGGGCTGGATTACCACTCAGACCACACTTCAATCCCCGGTCTATCCCCACAGCGGGACAGCCTAGAAGTTTTCCTTGACAGCCTTAGTTACTCCCTAGCTTCTTTTGCAGTAAGGGTTTCAGAGGTAAAGGAACTACTTCCTAGGGCCCCTGGGAAGTTGAACTTAATACCCTCCTCTCCCCTTACCACTCAAAGCAGGCTACACTGCAGCTACCTTGCGGTTTCTGCAGGTTCCCCAGATACCAGCTCCCGACTTGTATCCGGGCCTCCGCGGAATCAGGGTCTACGCCCACATGCCATTGTGGATCGCCCCGAATTCCTTAACTCCCAGCTATGACCCCCGACTGGGCGTCAGTAGCCATAACCAGGAACTTCATCGATGTGCCCTTTGACGGATTTTTAGGCCCGCCTTCAAAAGTACAAAGCTGACTAGAATACTGCACCGCCGATGCGCAATTAATTATAACATAACCGCTTATTACAAGCAATTATCACCTGTCCCGGGAAAAAACAAAATCAGCCAGTTCAATAAAAATCTTCCCTTTATTTCCCAGTTTAGCAGCAGCTTTTTGGGCTTCCAGGCGCTTTTCCTCTGCTTTTTTCTTTGCTCCGTCAATGCCAAGAAGAGAAGGGTAGGTGGATTTCCGGAGAGCAGCATCCTTTTGCCCGGCTTTTCCAGTTTTTTCAGGGTCTCCAACTACATCCAGTAAATCGTCAGTAATCTGGAATAATAGACCCAGTTCCTGCCCATAATCCTCCAAGGCTTTTAATTCCTCTTCGGGAGCACCGCCTAAAATTCCTCCGCTAACAACCGAGGCCGTGATTAAAGCACCTGTCTTTTTACGGTGGATCTCTTCCAATTGTTTGAGGTTAAGTTTCCGCCCTTCCCCCTTTAAATCCAGATACTGGCCCCCCACCATTCCTTCTGGCCCTGAAGCTTTCAAAACTTTGTCCATGGCCCTTTGGACGGTTTCCGAGGGGAAATCCCTGCCTGTAGAAACCATCAGTTCAAAAGCCAGGGAAAGCAAAGCATCTCCAACCAGTAGGGCATTGGCCTCTCCATAAACCCGGTGAGTAGTGAGCCTGCCCCTGCGGAAATCATCATCATCCATAACCGGGAGGTCATCGTGAACCAGGGAATAGGTATGAATGGCTTCAATTCCACAGGCAAAAGGTAAGGCCTTTTCTTGCCGGGAAGAATAAATTCCGAAAGCCTGCAGGGAAAGAAAAGGCCGAATTCGTTTTCCTTTTCCCCCAAGAGCATAACCAATTGCTTCAGCAAGTTTTCCGGGAATTGCCCTTTCTTCAGTTATCCTGGGCAAATAAGTTTCTACTATTTTTTGGATCCTTTGCAGTTCCGTTTTTATCTTCTTCATCTTTTTCCGGGGAAGCAAAAGGTTCTGTTTCAATCTCACCATCTTTCTCGCTGACAAGCTTTTCTATCTTGCCCTGGGCCTCTTCCAGCTTTTTCTGACAGAGCCGGGAAAGGCGAACACCCTCTTCAAACAATTCAAGGGATTCATCTAGTTTTAAATCCCCGCTTTCCAGTTTCTCAACTATTTCCTCCAGTTTCTGGAGTGCCTCCTCAAAACTCAATTTATCCTTTTGCTTGGCCCCCATTTCCATCCTCCTTGTTTTCGTTATCCCGTGCAGAAACTACCCGGGCTTCTGCTTCTCCCCGGGAGAGAATTATCCTGATTTGTTCATCGGTTTTTAACTGCCGGAAATCTTTATAAACTGTCTCCCCGGAAAGATCGGTACAAATGCTGTAACCAAGGCCGAGTATTTTAAGCGGGCTTAATCCTTCCAACCGCGCAACCCGGGTTTGCAGTCTTTCCCTTTCCATCTGCTGTTCATGCTTGATTTTGGTTACCATCTTGTTTTCCAGTTCATCAAGTAGCTGGTGTCGTCTTTCAATTAATTCTTCTTGAGGCCGCAGGAAAATCCTTTTTTGCCTAAGTCTTTCCAGTTCCTGCTTCCTTTTATCCAGTAAATCAACGAGACCTTTTTCCAGTCTCCGCTGGTATTCAAGAATATCTTTTTTTATTTCACGGTGGTCGGGTACTACCATTTCTGCAGCTGCCGATGGGGTCGGAGCCCTGCTGTCTGCAACAAAGTCGGCAATAGTAAAATCCCTCTCGTGCCCCACAGCAGAAATTACCGGGATTTTACAGGCAAAGATGGCTCGGGCTACAACTTCCTCGTTGAAAGCCCAGAGCTCTTCCAAAGAGCCTCCACCCCTGGTAACAATTATCACGTCCACATCAGTCCGGGATAGTTTATCCAAAGCATTAGCAATCTCTTCTCCTGCGCCTTCCCCCTGGACCCGGGCAGGAGCAAGAAGCAACGATGTACCTGCAGAACGTCTCTGGAAAACAGCAAGAATATCCTTAATCGCCGCCCCGGAAGCTGAACTGACCACTCCTACTTTTTGCGGAAAAGGAGGAAGGGGCTTTTTATGCTCATCCGCAAAAAGCCCTTCTTCCTCCAATTTCTTTTTAAGCTGTTCAAAAGCCAGGTGCAGGGCCCCAATTCCTGCAGGCTCCATTTCCTGAACATACAGCTGATATTCTCCGCGCTGTTTGTAAATATCAATATAACCGCGGGCCATTACATCGAGCCCATTTTCCATTTTAAATTTGATTTTTTCGGCGTGACTTTTAAAAAAAACGGCCCGCAGCCTGGATTCCTTGTCCTTGAGGGTAAAGTAGCAGTGGCCCGAGTGATGCTGGTGAAAATTGGATATTTCAGCAGTCACCCAGAGGTCACTCAACAGTTCTTCCCGTCGCAAAACACCCTGCAGGTAGCTGGTGAGTTCGCTAACGGTAAGGACTGTTTTATCCATGGTTTTTGAAAGATTCCAGGGTGTTCTGTAATAGCATGGCGATTGTCATTGGGCCAACCCCGCCGGGTACAGGGGTTATCATTCCGGCAACCTCTTTTGCTTCATCAAATGCAACGTCTCCCACCAGTTTTTTCTCGCCAACCCTGTTGACCCCGACATCAATAACTACGGCGCCTTCCTTAATCCAATCGCCTTTTACCATTTCCGGCCTTCCAACAGCAGCCACAACAATATCTGCCTCGCGGACTACCCCGGGAAGATCCTGGGTCCGGGAATGACAGATGGTTACAGTTGCATGTTTCTGGAGCAGCAAAAGGGCAACCGGTTTGCCGACAATGTTGCTTCTTCCAATAACAACAGCCCTCTTACCCTTTATATCAACTCCTGACCGGTCGAGGAGCTCAATTACACCACGAGGAGTACAGGGTACAAAACTGGGATCTCCCGTCATCAAGCGGCCAACATTGAGGGGATGAAAACCATCCACGTCTTTCTCTTGATCAATCGTGTAAAGAACTTCCTGCTCGTCAAGACCATCAGGCAGGGGCAATTGAACCAGAATTCCATGGATTTCATCATCATCGTTGAGCTGTTTTACTAAATCAAGCAATTCTTTTTGAGTTGTGTTTTCAGATAGCCTGTGGGTGCGGGACAAAAACCCTGCTTCTTCGCAGTCTTTTCCCTTCATCCGAACGTAAGTCGCTGATGCCGGGTCTTCGCCAACCAGAACCACTGCCAGTCCCGGAACTTTACCGGTTTTTTCCTTTAAGGCGTCAACTTTTTTTTTCAATTCTCCCCTGATTTCCTTGGCAATTTGCTTTCCATCAATAAGTTTTGACATGCAAATTCCTCCTTTGATTTCCCGGACAGGTAATTTTTTTATTCGTCCTTTTTCTTTTTCCAATCCAGAGCTCCCACCGGGCAGGCTTCAATACATTCACCGCATTCAGTACAAAATTCCGGGAGTGTAGTATTAAAAGCAGTTTCAACCTTGGTTTTAAAGCCCCGGTTTTTGAAGCCCAGGAGATATTCGTTGACAACTTCGCTACAAACTTTTACACATATTCCGCATTTTACACATTTGCCGTTATCCATTACTATATGAGGATGGCGGGAATTGTAGGTTTTAATTCCCTTTTCTCCCCCGAATGTTTCCGGATCGGCTCCATAGGTTTCAGAGAAATCCTTTAGTTTACAATCTTCTTTGGCCGTGCAGCTACACTCAATACAGCGTTTCCCTTCTTCAACAATTTCTTCCTCGGAAAAGGTATAACTGACTTCTTTAAAGGTAGAAGTCCTCTCTTCTAGGGGAATCAAACGCTGAGGAACTCTTTTATTTTCATCTGGATCAAAAAGGTAGACCAGGTCTTCTTCGGATAAGCTCTGCCAGTGTCCGCGGGAAACATTGATCTGGCGGGGAAGATCGCATTTTTCTCCTTTCAGGTAGGCCAGAAGCCCCAGAGCAGTTCTTCTTCCACCGGCAACTGCTTCCACAACAGTTGCGGGGCCACTTACACAATCACCCGCAGCAAAGACATTGGCTTCTGCCCGGCAGTCAGCCTCTTCCACGTCTACATCGCCCCACTTGTTAGTCGGAAGACCGTCTGGTGCCAGGGTTTTCTGCCCAATAGCTGCGATAACAGTATCTGCAGCAACTTCGAATTCACTACCCTCTATTGGCACGGGACGCCTTCTTCCCGAAGCATCCGGTTCACCCAATTCCATCCGCAAGCATTCCAGGACAAGTTTCCCATTTTCCCTGCGGAGTTTTATGGGCTGAGTGAGGAAGTTAAACTGGGCACCTTCCTCCCGTCCTTCATCTATCTCTATTTGTTCCGCTGGCATTTCTTTTTCTGTCCTGCGGTACATACAGTGAACAGGTTTGTCAGTTAGGCGAAGAGCACTTCGCACACAGTCCATGGCGGTGTTACCGCCGCCTACAACAATGGTTTCTCCAGGATCTTCACCCTGCCAGCCATTCAGAGCCAACTCTTCCAGCCAGTCAATACCTCCCCTGGCCAGTTCTTCGCCCTCAGTTCTCATTCCGCTGGCCTTCCAGGAACCAACAGCTACCACGACGGCGTCATATTCTTTTTTGAGCTTATCTATCTGGATATCCTTACCCAGTTCTTTATTGCAGAATATTTTTATACCACCCATTTTTTCAAAATGAGCCAGTTCTCTATCTAAAACATCCTTGGGTAAGCGGTATTCGGGAATACCATAACGAAGCATTCCCCCAGCCTCAGGTAATTTTTCGTAAATATCAGAGGCTACACCTTCTAACCTCAGGAAATAGGCAGCTGCCAGTCCCGCGGGGCCAGAGCCAATAATAGCTACCTTCTGCCCGGTCAGTTCTTTCCGCTCTTCCATATATTCATCGTAAAAAAGATCAGCAGAAAGGCGTTTGAAATCGTTGATGGCGACGCCTTCTTTGTCCATAACATTCCGCCGGCAATCCTTTTCACAGAAACGCGGACAAACTCTTCCAATTGAAAGGGGCAGGGGAATTCGCTCCTTGGCAATTTCCAGGGTTCTCCGCAAATCACCGTCCCTTCCGACCCGAACGTACTCTTCCACCCGGGCATGAGCGGGACAGGAAATAGTACAGGGGGCTTCACAATCTCCGCTATGCTCAGAAAGTAGCAGGTCCAGGGCCGTTTTCCGCATATCCCGAACCATATCACTTGAAGTATCAACTTCCATCCCATCCTGAGCTTCTGCAGAGCACGAGGGCATCCATTTTCCATTCTTCCCTTCCCGGACAATACAAACAAAGCAGGAGGTGGTCTGGCTTATTCTATCATCGTGACACATAGTCGGGATTTCTATTCCATTTTCTTTTGCTATTTCAAGTATAGTCCGCCCTCTGGGGGCTGTAATCTGTTTTCCGTCTATGGTCAGTTTAATTTCCGACACTGACTTCCCCTCCTTTCGCAACCCGGGCAATGGCATCTACAGGACAAACCTCAATAC
>PWGV01000127.1 GCA_003554585.1 Halobacteroidaceae bacterium
AGCCGTGAGCCTCAAAACAAACCCCAGAAAATAGATCCTAAAGTTGAAGAAGCTATTATTCAGGTCCGAAGCAAACTCATACAAGATAAATATGCCCGTGTTGGCCCTCAGATGATTGACTGGGAATTGAGAAGGTTGGGTTATGATCCCCCTCCCTCACTCTCAACTATAAAAAGAGTTCTCCGTCGAAATAAGCTTGTAAAAAAAACTGAACGGTATCAAACTAAGGGAACTACATACCCCCAAATTCCGCCTCTCTGCCCAAATACAATACATCAAGCAGATTTCTGGGGCCCTCGATATATTAAAGGTGATGGCAGGTTCTACAGTCTTAATGTCATGGATGTCTATACCCGCAGGGTTAGTATTTGTCCTGCCAGACGCAAAAGAGCTCAAGAAGCTTTAGAGGGCATCAATACTGCGTGGGATTTGCTGGGCCAACCAGATTTTATTCAATTTGACAATGACCTGGCATTTAGAGGTAGCAATCGGTATCCCCGTTCTTTTGGACCTGTTATCAGGTTGTGTCTAAGCCATGGTATACAACCGATCTTTATTCCCGCCAGTGAACCCTGGAGAAATGGGCATTTAGAAAAGTTCCACCATACTCTTGAAAAACAGTTTTTTCGGCAGATCAATTTTTCTAGTTTTACAAATTTAGTTCAGGAAATAGGGGAATTCAACAACTATCACAATCAGCATTATCGCTACAGTCCCCTCGACGGATATACCCCTAACGAAGTTTATGATCGTGTCCGAATAATTTCAGATGCCTTCTGGGGAAAAAACTTTTCAGCAAAGGAAGATATTCCTTTGGAAGATGGTTATATTCACCTTATTAGGCTTATCCGCAGTGATCATAAATTGAATATTTTCGGCGAAACTTTCTCCGTCCCAGAAGATTTGGAATATGAGTATGTAGTAGCAACAATATGCACAGAAAGCCATTTCATCAGGGTACATGACGACCAGTAGAACTCCCTTTTCACCATACCATACCGAATTCCAATCTAATATTTGTTACCTATGTCCTGGCCCTAAAATGGCTTTAGGAAATTTCACGGCCCCTAGGGGCCGTGAAACCCATGTGGTGAACCTCTAATGCCTTTAAAAACTGTAACCTATGTTGTGGACTTCAACAATTAGGCCAGTAAACAGTATTTTTATTTAACATTCTCCTGAAGTGGATTTTAATATTTGGTTTGATTTTTTTCTCTGGTTGTGCAAAACTTTCACACCTGCTTCTAAAAGCAGGTTTTTCTATTTCCAAAAAAGTTTCGCCCTACTAACCTGAATGCATTTCCATAATATTGCCCTGTTTTTTTCTTTAACTTAAGTTATTTTTCTGAAACATCCCCATTAAGCTTTAATGGTTCCCGAAGCAAAATCAAAAAGTGGCTATAAGGCCAGGGATAAGGGAAACAAACCAGCATTTTAAGACACAATCCCTTTTCCCTGATCCAGTCCTTTGTTAATTAGGGATCAAGTTCCCCAACCTACAACAGATTGACCTGTTTCAATATTCAATTTATTATATTTCCCTTCCTCACTAACCCTTTCAACAAAAATCTGAAATATCTCCATTCATAAAATCATGTGCAGGTAGAATAACCATCCCGGGCAGCCTTTTTTGCAGGCCCCTGACCTTTTCAAAGGTTGCCAGAAGTTGCTCTTTTTCCCCTATCCCCGGTACCCGATCTTCCATTAACATTTCCCTGTTATAAGCCAGGTCGCCAACCAGGAGAAGGGGACTTTTCCCTTCAACCCTTATTAGCATTGATAAAGATCCCGGTGTATGACCGGGTGTTGGTAAGAGGGTCAGGGAACCGTCATCCATCAGGTCATAATAACCTCCAAAAGGCTCAAATAATGGATCCCGAGTATCAGGGAAATCTACGGGAAACCACCTGGCCCCGCGGATCTCTATATGTTCCTTAAAAATAAATTCTCTCTCCGGGTGAGTTTCTGATAGCTTTTCCCATTCATCACTACTAATAATTAATTCCGCCTGTGGCACATCGGCAATTCCCCCGTGGTGATCAAAATGAAGGTGGGAAATAACCACTTTTTTTACCCTGGAAGTCTCGAGTCCCTTCTCTGCAAGCTTATTTGCCAGAGTTTCTTTGGGATTCATTTTGAGCCTGAATAACCTTCGCATAAAAAACCGAACAATGGGATCCTTAACATACTCTCGATCATTTTGAACTCCCGGATCCAAACCCGCATCAAATAGAACCAATCCCTGGGGGTGTTCTATTGCAAAGAAATTTATCGGAACATCAACCCAGCTCCGGGAGAACAAAGCCCATAACATCCTTGGTAACCTGCTGCCATTAATGTGTTCCCGGTGGACGCTGCCAGTACCCGTTGAAAAAACATGCACACCTTTGATTGGTATTTTATTTTCCGGATAGTTCATGATTATCACCCTCTTAAATTACTCAGCGCAAATAATTGTCGGCAAATTTCACGGCAAGCTCAAGGGAGCCCCGGGGATCAACCCAGATATCGGGTTCAATCCCAATACCTTCCCGAATTTCCAAATCCAGCCCAAGGAAGATTGAAACTCCCATCTGGATTGGGATAGCAGAAGTGGGCAGGAAAAATGTTCCTACATTCCCAACAGTACTAACACCACTGGTGTTTGAGCCAATGATAATAACGTTTTCCACCTGTTTCAGGAAACTTACAAAGCTTTCTCCCGCGGAAGCATTGTTGTCGTCAATCAATACAATTAAGTACCTATCATTTTTTTGAAATTTGGGTTTGGAAAAATTTATGCCCGACCAGCCTCCCGAAACAGGGGAAAATCTTGATCTGGCCCAGCGGGCGTCCAGGCCCAGGCCCTCATTCCACCTGACCAGGAATTGCTGGGCAGTTTGGGTTCGGAGATCGACATAAACCCCACCACGGTTCGGTGTCCTCAGGCTTGATGTATAATTTTTAACCCAGCCCCTCCCGTACATATCCGAACCTCCAACATGGCCTCTTATATCCAGGATAGCAACTTTGGCATCTTTCAATTCTTTTGCTCCTTCTGTAAACCTTTTCATCTCTTCTTCTTCCCAGCCCGGGGCAATTCTGTTTACTACAACCGGCAGCCCATCCTTTTCATAAGAATCATAAATCACCCTATCAAATCCACGGGATTGGATCGGAAAGAGGTTAACCACCTCCTCCGGTCTCCCGTTATCAACAAAAGAAAGGGTAACAGGATAAGGCCAGCCATCTCCAGGGGTGACTTTTGCCAGCCGATAAACAAGTTTTCCCTCTTCATCCAGGGATAGCTTTAAGTAGTCCTGCGGATCCTTTCCATTGACAGAACCCAGGTAATTATTTTCTCCCTCGTTTATAGTATAGTAACCTCTTTCATCCCTGGCAAAATCTATTTCCCGGGAGTAATGAAAATGGTACCTGGTAAAAAGAGCCTGGTTCCCAATACGGAAGTGCCCATCGTTGATAAAAGGGAGATTTCCAATGATTATTGCACTATATTCCGCAATAGGAAGCACTTCCAGTTCCCTGATTTCCTCCATTATATTTTCCTTACTCCTTGCAAAGGTTTCGTCTCCACCAAACAAACCATATCCAGCATACCCATATTTGAGCATTTTAAAGAGAAAGTCTACTTCTTCCAGAACATCTTCTCGACTTATTTCTGAAACAACCTTCCCCTCTAAAAACTGGATTTTTTCCGGGTCAACTTCATCAAACTCATCGTAAGGATAAAGGAAGCCTTTTATTTTTTCCCGCGCTTCTTCTTCACTCAAGGGGACCATAACCCGGTTTGCTTTTACAGCTTCCACCAGCTCAGGAGCCGTTTCCAGTTCCAGGGGATTGAATTCCCTGCATCCCCCCAGGAGAAGCAAACCCAAAAGGCAAATAACCAGAATTTTGACCTCTCTATTTCCCCTTCCCGCCTTCCAACCCTGTTTTTTCCAAAACATATTCTTCCCTCTCTTCCTATATTTATCAAAATAACCCCCGACTTTCCCCAAATTATTTCTCCGGTTTAAATTTCTCAATTTTCAGAATTTTTCCTTCTTTAATATCCCAAATATTTTTTCTTGAAAAAATCAAAAGATTCCCCGGGGAAAAAAAGAAACCGGCAGGTTTTGAGCCTGCCGGCAAAAACACCCCTTTATTCTAGAAGAACTGCCTGAAAAGCTGCCCGAAAAATTGCGTATAGAAAAGAACCCACAAAAATCCAAGAGCACTAAGGGTAAACAGGGTATAATAAATACTCGAGCCTACGGTCCAGTATTGCTTCCACCAGGATAGGACACTAAATACAAGCATTGCTACAGCTAAAGCCGCAAGGACCAGGGGGATATATAACAGGATCTCCAAAAATTGGGGAGTTTCCCCGAACATTATTTCAGGGACTCCATAGGCAGGGTCGACATTTCCGAAGGTGGCAAAAAATCCAAAAAGCATAACCAGGGTTAAAAGAGCAAATCCATAGGCAACCAAACGTGCAGCAATTGCTCCTGTTGGATTCCAGTAATCCTCCCTCCTGATTTTCCTCACAATATACGTGATAGGCCAGCCCAGGAAGGTTCCGAGGGCAAATAATATGGTTAGAACGGTAAGCCCTCCCAAAAGCATGCTTGATCCGTGCCAGGGCACCCGGCTAAAAGTCATCGGCCCTCCTGGAGCCAAAATTGTTTCTCCTCCAGGGCCTTCTACAAAACCCATTTTTTCTACCAGTTTAAACCCATCTTGTTTTAAGTTTTGATAAAGCCCGGGCTCTATTTCTGCCAGCCTCGCAGGTTGGCCAAAGAAATTCGTTATTAGATAACCTTCTTCGTCAACCTTAATAGCAAGCCGCTGAAATATTCCCAGAATTTTTTCGAAGGAAGTAAAGTTGCTTCGATTGGGGTGGTATTCCCCCTTATACTCTAAAGCACGTTCGGCTGCCTGGTTACCCGGTTCGGGAAAAGAGATGTAATCCCTGGGAAAATAACGGTCCATAAAAGCCTGGAATAGTTTTCCCCCTTCCATGCCGGTTCCACCGCTGTAGGATACGAATAACCCTATATTATGTTCGGGAACCAGGAACAAACCGGTGAAAAAGAGAAAAGTTGCTCCACCATGGGTTATAACTTCTTCCCCATTTATTACATCCTCAATAAATCCATAGGTCATTCCCGGAATATTCTGATGATGGGTGAATTGCTGGGTGTGCATTTCTCTTATTGTTTCAGGGTTTAAGATTTCAACATCTCCAAAACGACCTTCCTGGAGATGGGCAATCATAAATTTGGCCATATCCGAAGCAGTGCTGCTTAAAGCTCCTGCAGGAGATGCAGAAATGAACTCAAATTCTCCCCGGTGGTATTTTCCACCCTGGTATTTATAAGCCCTGGCCATGTCGGGAGCAAGATGATCTGGTAAAGGTTGGCGGAAGGTGCTGTTTTCCATTCCCAGGGGGTTTAAAATGTTTTCTTCTGCGTACTGCTCAAAAGGTTGGCCGGAAACCCGCTCAACGATATAACCCGCAAGGGCTGTCCCGTAATTGGAATAGGCCATTACCTCTCCGGGAGGAAAAACACGGGCAGGTAAATATGTTTTCAGGTATTCCCCCAGAGTTTTCAGGTTGGCTTCCTCAATTTCAAAAAGCCCTTCTCCCCTGTCTTCAAATCCGGGGGTATGAGTCATCAAATGGGTAAGGGTAATAGGAGTAGGGTCTTCTTCCCCCCCTTTCACCAGTTTCGCGGGAATTTCGAAATCGATATACTGGTTAACATCCGTTTCTAAATCCAGCTCACCCCTTTCTACCAACTGCATTAACGCAGTCCAGGTAATAAGCTTGGAAGCTGAACCAGGTCGAAAGAGAGTCCTTTCGGGGTCAACAGGGGTTCTTTCTTCAAGATCAGCATACCCGTAACCTTTAGAAATTATAGTTTCCCCA
>PWGV01000146.1 GCA_003554585.1 Halobacteroidaceae bacterium
ATTCGCGAATTTTCCGATGACCCCCTGACTCTTGAACAAATAAGCCAGCTTTTATGGGCAGCCCAGGGAATAACAGATCCCATGAATAATTTCCGCAGTTCTCCTTCAGCCGGTGCCCTCTACCCCATGGAGATATTCCTGGTAGTGGGAAAGGCTGAGGAAATGGAACCGGGGGTTTATCAATACAGCCCAGAAGACCATTCTCTGGATAGGCTTAAAGAGGGAGATATCAGGGGAGATTTGAGCAGGGCTGCTCTGGGGCAAAGTGCTGTGGCTCAGGCGCCTGTAAATATTGTGATTACCGCAGATTATGCAAGAACCACGGGCCGTTATGGATCGAGGGGAGAGAGGTATGTGCATATGGAAGCGGGTCACATTGGTCAGAATATTTACCTCCAGGCGGTTGCTCTGGGGCTGGGGACGGTTGCCATTGGGGCTTTTTACGATGATGATGTTGCAAGTTTGCTCGAGATAGAATATAATCCATTATATATTTTCCCGGTTGGTTACAGCCAGGAATTTAAAAATTAGGAGGGAAGAACATGCTACCTTTTTACCTGGTAGATGTTTTTGCAATTGAAAAATATAGCGGAAATCAGCTGGCCGTTTTCCAGGGTGCTGAGAAGTTATCAACGGAAGAAATGCAGAAAATTGCCCGAGAAATGAATTTTTCCGAGACAACATTTGTCCATTCAGGAGAACCGGGCCCGGACGGTTACCGGGTTCGAATTTTTACCCCCGAAGAAGAGATTCCCTTTGCCGGTCATCCCACTCTGGGAACTGCTTTTGTCATCCGGGAAAAAATTGAAAAAAAACCCCTGGAAAGGTTAGAACTAAAGCTTAAAGTAGGAAGCATACCGGTAACTTTTGCCAAAGAAATGCTCTGGATGGAACAGAACCCCCCTGATTTCGGGGACAGGTATCAACCAGAAGAAATTGCCAGAGTTATTGGTTTGGAACCTGAAGAAATTGATTCCCGTTTTCCCGTCCAGGATGTTTCTACCGGTCTGCCTTTTATCCTGATCCCTTTAAAAGACCGGGAAACGCTCTATAAAGCTTCTGTGGATCGGAAGGAGTATCTGAAATTTGTCGAGGAAAAAAGAGCCAAGTCCCTGGTGGTTTTTGCGCCAGGAGCTACTCAAGTGGGAAATGACATGAGCGTAAGGGTTTTTGCCGATTATTATGGAGTCCCGGAAGATCCTGCAACGGGAAGCGCGAATGGCTGCCTTGTGGGTTATCTGGTGGAAAACCGCTACTGGGGAAACGAACTGGTTGATATCAGGGTAGAACAGGGCTTGGCAATTGGGAGGCCTTCTCTGCTGCACCTGCGGGGTTATAGAAAAGGTGGTATAATTAAGATTGAAGTTGGAGGGCGGGTTATCGAAGTTGCCCAGGGAAATCTTTATTAAACCCGGGTTAGGAGAGGAGAGAAGTTAAATGATAAGATCGCTGCTAGGAATTGTCCTGGTTCTTCTGGCTATTGCTTTCTCCTGGGTATTTATTTTTCTTGTAATTCCCTTTACGGGAATTTTAACCGGGCTTTCCGCGGTTCTTTCCGTCCTTGTTTTTATAGGGGTATTTATGTTTTTACCGACATTGATAATACTGGGAATCCTTTTCCTAATATTCCTGGTTCCGATTAAGCTAATTCAAAACAGCAAAAAATAAAGGGGCGTTTTTGTATGGTAGATTGGGCAATTGAATTCATGGAAGTATCCCGGGGAGAGCTAAGGAATTTTTCCCTGAACATTAATCCCGGAGAGCGAGTAATGGTTCTCGGTTCTGCCGGGGGCCTTTCTCTTGAGCTTGGCCAGATGGTTATGAACCTCAAAAATCTTGATGGTGGGAAAATTAGGGTTTTTGGGCGGAACCACCGAACTAATGAGGCCCGAACGAAATTACTTCTCGGTTATGTGGGCAAAGAAATTTCCTTTTACCCAGACCTCAGATCGGAGCAAATCGCCCGTTTGTATGCTCCTCATTATCCGGGTTGGAATAAGGAAAAATGGAAGGAGCTGCAAACCAGGCTAAAAATTAATACCGAGAAACCCATTCGCGAATGGAAAGATGAAGAAAAGGAACGTTTACAACTTGCTCTCGCGCTGGCCAGAAATGCCGAGGTTATGATCTTTGCCGGTACAGCCGAGTTGGCCTGGCAATACCGCAGCTATTTTTCCCATGATCAAACGATCCTCCTTGAGGGAAATGGAATAGAGAAGTGGTTAAAAGAAGCCCAGCGGATAATTATTTTCGGTGAACAGGGAAAGTGGATATCCGGTTCAAGAAAAGAACTGGGAGAACGGCTGCGAAAAATAGAAATCAGCGGTCAGATTCCGGAGAATATCGGCCAGGAATTTTTCCTGGAGCACCATGGTGATCAGAGTTCGATGGCAGGTATAACCTGTAATTTTAAAAGGGTCGCAGAATTTATGGGAAAAAACCATCCAGAAATTAACTGGAATGCAAAAAATGTTGACCTTATTGAACTCAGTCGAAGGTTTACGGGAGGGAAAAAGGATGTTTAACCTGGTCTGGCAATCATTTTACCTGCAGTGGAAAAGTTCCTTGCTATTCCTGGCAGTTCTTGTTCTGGCTTTCTTTATTTTTTTCAATATCTGGGAACAGGATATAATTTTTATCCTGGCTATTTTTTTGGCCCTTAATCTTTCCTTTCGTTCGGCACAATTAGATGGAGAAAAAGGTGGGCTATCCTTTTTGACAATCCTCCCCCTGGGCCGAGAACATATAGTAATTAGCAAGTTTCTGGTTTCTTTTGTTGCTATCCTTTTGTCTTATGGACTGGGGGTTTTGGGTTCGCTTCTTTTATACGGGTGGGATCTTCCCTTTGAACACCTGCTTTTCATGGGCCAATTTTTTTCCGTATTACTGTTGCTTAAAGGGGTTTTCTGGATGTATTTTTTTAAGGATGATTATGCCAAGGCCAGGGATAACATCAGGCTTGTTGTCCTTGTTCCTCTTTTTTTTCTGCTTTTTTATGATGTTGAAGCAGGCCAGTTTGGGGGGCAGGTAATTGGAATACTTGGAGCGTTCTATTTCCTGCTGATGTTGCCCTCAATAAGATTTTTTAACATGAAAGACCTGGTTTAAAGTTAGGAGAGAGCAATTATGGTTATGGATAGGAAAGAGAGATATATATTGGGCAGAAGGACTACCTGGATTTCTTTACTGGGTAATATTTTCCTATCGATTTTTAAGCTGGCAACTGGTTTTTTGGGTTCCAGTGCTGCCATGATTGCTGACGGAGTCCACTCGCTTTCCGACGTTATTTCTACAGTCGTAATAATGGTAAGCTTAAAGGTGTCCTCCAAGCCTGCGGATGAAGAGCATCCCTATGGCCACGGGAAGGCCGAAGCAATAGGGGCCAAGCTAGTTGCCCTGATGCTCATGGGGGCCGGAATTTTCCTTGGTTGGGAGGGGATTGGAAAAATTGTTGCCGGGGAGATTTCTGTGCCGGGGAAAATTGCTCTCTGGGGAGTAATTACCTCCCTGGTAATTAAAGAAGCTCTTTTCCGATATGTATATAAGGTTGGTAAAAAGATTTCCTCCAAGGCTTTAATCACTGATGCCTGGCATCACCGGAGTGATGCATTTTCTTCTCTGGCGGCTTTAATAGGGATAGGAGGTGCCCTTTTAGGTTGGACCTTTATGGATCCCCTGGCAGCAGTTGTTGTTGCCATATTTATTCTCAGGGTTGGTTGGGAATTGATTTCCAGGGCGGTGGACGAATTGATGGATTCAGTTCCCGATCTGGACCTTCAGGATCGCCTTGCAGACCGGGTCAGGGAGAGAGAGGGAGTCCTGGGAGTTGAAGATCTGCGCCTGCGAACCAACGGCCCATATTTTTTCGTCGACCTGCGCCTTATTGTAAATAAAGGGTTGAGCGCTTACGATGCCCACGAAATTTCTGCAAGGGTGAAACAAATTATTTTGGAAGAGGATGACCGGATCCAGGACGTTCTTATCCATGTTGATCCAGCTGAAATAAAAGAGGAAAATTCTTTTTACGAATAACCTGTTAAGCCAGCTTTAATAATTTTCTCTTAGAACAGAAAAAGACCGGTTAAGGCAATCAGCAAAAAATTGGGCAAACAAGTGGTTATTTAAAGGAGAAAATTTTTCCGTGAAGAATTAAAACTATGACAAAAAAAGAAATGAGGCGAGATCAGCATGGATAAAAAGAAATTACTCATTGCGATCCTGGTTGTTTTGGTAATTTTCCTCGGGATCTATGCAGTAGGGTTGAGTTTATTTTCTTTAAGACCTGGCCAGGTAACCGTAGAGGAGAGGTATGATACATCTTCCCTAATGAGATCGGTTTCGGTTCAGCCCGAAGTGGTGATGGATGATCAAGGAGAAGGATTGGAACAGAAAATAATCTATACCGGGCAGTTGGAAATTGATGTTGAAGATGTTGATGAAACTTTAGATACAGTCAGTAATATGGTTGAAGCAAGAGGAGGTTATATCAGCCAATCTCGCCTCTGGGAACAATTTGATGGGGCCCAGAAAAACCTGCGCCTGGTATTAAGGGTTCCGGCTGAAACCTTTGATAATACTCTTTCCGAGCTAACCGAATTGGGCAGAGTGGTTGACCAATCGACCCAGGGCCGGGACGTTACAGAGCAGTATTATGATCTGGAAGCCCGTCTGAATAATAAAATACGGCAGGAAGAAAGATACCTGGAAATTCTGGATATGGCCACAACAGTTGAGGAGGTTCTCAAGGTTGAGAGGGAACTGGAGAGAATCCGGGGCGAGATTGAAAGCATGGAAGGAAGAATGCGCTATTTGAGAGACCAGGTATCCCTTGCAACTATTACTCTTATGGCCAGAGAAACTCATACTCCTTCTGCTGTCGTTTCTACTTTTAAAGAGGCTTTTAGCAAACTCCTGGACAGCATAAAAGGAATGATTATTTTCGGGGCGACTGTTCTGCCCTGGATTATCGTTATTATTCTTCTGGGCTGGGTAATAACCGCAATCCTGCGCAGCAAAAAAGGATAAGTAGCCTATTGCATTGCTTAGAAGGCTATGATAAAATTTAGTTGAAAAATAAGGAGCGCGGACATAGCTCAGTCGGTAGAGCGTCGGCTTCCCAAGCCGAAGGTCGCGGGTTCGACCCCCGTTGTCCGCTCCAACTTTTTAAAAAATTCTGGCGGGTTATCCACCCGCCTTTTATTTTCGAAATTAATCCGGGAAAACCATTTTTTCCCCTACCATAGAAATATTATGCCTTTTTGCAGATTTTCGGTTTTCAGGTTATTTTATGGTTTTCCCGGGGTAAGGTCCTTCTTTTCCAGGAAGGTCGAAAGTTTTTAGTCCTTAATTAGTTGCTTTGGAGTTTAACAGGTGATAATATTTTTTTAAAGATTAAAAATTTCCTTCAGAACAGGAGGGGCCAACATAGAAAGAATTCTTAAGGGTTTAAAAAAAGGGGGATTTGTTTTTTTAGTTTTATTGTTTTTATTTTCAGGCCATTTTTTTGCCGGTGGTATGGGAGAAAAGCATGGCCCGGGAATGGTCCTGGTTAAGATGGGCAGTTTCCAGATGGGAGATGAAATTGGCGATCTCTGGCCGGGGACCCGACCGGTTCATATGGTTCGGTTAACCTATGATTACTGGATAGGAAAATATGAAGTTACTTTTTCTGAATATGATGCGTTTTGCGAAGCAACTGAAAGGCCCTTCGCTAATGATCAGGGCTGGGGTAGGGATGATCGCCCCGTTGTTAATCTAAGCTGGTGGGATGCCATCGCTTACTGCAACTGGTTGAGCGAAAAAGAAGGTTTGCAGCCTGCCTACAATGAAGGCGGGGAACTTCTTGATTTCCAGGGGGAAGTGACCCGGGACA